>JAQGKH010000243.1 GCA_028290225.1 Devosia sp.
GAACATGTCCTCGGCGAGCGCCATTCCATCAACAACCCCTGTTCGCCTGTGGGATCGGTTCAGCGTTGGCACCAAGCGGGTGATCTGGGCCTGGACCTTTCTGGCCCTGCCCATCATCTTTTATGCGACCATCCGCTTTTATCCCACTTTCCAGGCCTTCTGGCTGTCGCTGACCGATTGGGATCTGCTGCGTCCCGCCCAGTTCATCGGCGTCGCCAACTACCAGAAGATGTTCGCCGACCCCCTGTTCTGGAAAGTGTTCCAGAACACCTTTTTGTACCTGATCATTGGCACGCCGCTCAGCCTGCTGATCTCCTTCGTGATCGCGTTTTATCTTGATCGCGTGCGCTTCATGCACAGCTTCATCCGGGCGCTCTATTTCCTGCCCTTTCTCACCACGGCCGCGGCCATGGGCTGGGTGTGGCGCTGGTTCTACCAGCCCGTGCCCATCGGCGTGATCAACGGCTTTCTGAGCACCCTGGGCATCGCGCAGCAGCCGTTCCTGCGCTCGGTGGACCAGGCGCTGCTGTCGATCCTCGTGCCCGCGATCTGGGCCGGGCTGGGCTTCCAGGTCATCATCTTCATGGCCGGCCTGCGCGCCATTCCCGGCACCTTCTACGAGGCGGCCCGCATCGATGGGCTGGGGGACTGGGCGATCCTGCGCAAGATCACCCTGCCGCTCCTCAAGCCGACCACCGTGTTTCTGGTGGTGTTCTCGTCCATCGGCTTTTTGCGCATCTTCGATCAGGTCTACAACATGACCACCAATGATCCCGGAGGGCCGCTCAATACCACCAAGCCCCTGGTGCTGATGATCTACCAGACCGCCTTTTCGTCCTACCAGATGGGCTACGCCGCCGCGCAAACCGTGGTGCTGTTCACCATTCTGCTCATCGTGTCCCTGCTCCAGCTTTATGTGATGAGGGAAAAGCAATGACCGCCCCCACCGCCGCCGAACTGGCAGCGAACCGCCGCGACATCCGCCCCGGCCGCATCATCGCCTGGACCTTGCTGTTCATCGGCGGGCTGATCGTCATCACGCCGCTGCTGTTCATGTTCTCGACCTCGCTCAAGACTTCGGCGCAGGTCTACGATCTCCGGCTGATCCCGGTCGCGCCGACCCTGGACAACTACATCAAGGTGCTGGGCGACGGCCGCTTCATGCAGTGGTTCTTCAACTCCACCTTCATTGCGGTGACGGTGACGCTGTCCAACGTGTTTTTCGACAGCCTGGTTGGCTACACGCTGGCCAAGTTCCAGTTCCGCGGGCGCTATTTCATCTTCCTCGCCATCTTGTCGACGCTGATGATCCCCACCGAAATGCTGGTGATCCCCTGGTATCTGATGTCCAGCCAGCTGGGTTGGCTCAATTCCTATTGGGGCATCATGTTCCCGGGCATGATGACGGCCTTTGGCACTTTTCTCATGAAGCAGTTCTTCGAGGGCGTGCCCGACGACTTCCTGGAAGCGGCGCGCATCGACGGGCTCAACGAATTCACCATCTGGTGGAAGATCGCCATGCCCATGGTGGTGCCGGCGCTCTCGGCCCTGGCGATCTTCACCTTCCTTGGCAACTGGACGGCGTTCTTCTGGCCGCTGATCGTCACCACCTCCAAGGAGCTCTACACGCTGCCCGTCGGCATCTCGAGCTTTTCGGCGGAAGCATCCATCCAATGGGAGCTGATCATGACCGGCGCCGCCATCGGCACCATTCCCACGCTCCTCGTCTTCCTGCTGCTGCAGCGCTACATCGTCCGTGGCGTCATGCTGGCCGGCCTCAAGGGTTGAATATCGTGACCGATCCCCGTCTTGCCGACCAGTCGGTGTTTCCCGACCCGGTCTACAAGGAAACCGTCCTGCGTCCATTGTTCGATGGCGCCAAGGACCACCACGTCGCTGGCTTTCGGGCCATCGACCGTGCCCATCTGGTGATGCTGGCGCAAACCGGCATTCTCGCCGCCGACCAGGCCAGCCAGATTGCTCGGGCGCTCGACAGCATCGACGCGGAAATCGATCCATCCGGGCTGGTTTACACCGGTGAGGTGGAAGACTTTTTCTTCCTCATCGAAAAAGAGCTGAAACAGCGCCTCGGCCCCGTTCTGGGTGGACGTCTGCATACCGCGCGTTCGCGCAATGACATCGATCACACCCTGTTCAAGCTGGGCTTGCGCGAACGGCTCAACGTGCTGATTGACAAGGCCCTTAAGCTGCACGCCGCGCTGATTGCGGCGGCCGAGCGCGAAGCGGCGACCCTGATCGTCGCCTATACCCATGGCCAGCCGGCGCAGCCCACGACCTTCGGGCATTATCTGGCAGCCATCGTGGAGTTTGTCGGGCGCGACATCGCGCGCTTGTTCGAGGCCTACCGGCTGGTGGATCTTTCTCCCATGGGGGCCGCAGCCATCACCACCACCGGCTTTCCCACCGATCGCGCCCGCGTCGCCGAGCTCCTGGGCTTTGCCGCACCGCTCCAGAACAGCTATTCGTGCAGTGCGGGGGTCGATTACATCACCGCGACCTACAGCGCCATCGAGCTGATTTTCCTGCATCTGGGCCGCCCCATCCAGGATTTCCAGGTCTGGACCAGCTTTGAGGTC
>JAQGKH010000267.1 GCA_028290225.1 Devosia sp.
GCGGGCTGGGCACGAAGCTGCGCAGCAATCGCAGCTGCAACGCGGGCATCAGCGGCTCCTCCGGTCGGGAATACGCGGATGGTTGGTACGCGGCTCGAAGTCACTGCAGTCTCCATTGGCTTGGCCCCCGGCACCGGAATGCCAGAGGCAAGCGTTTGGAACAGATTTTTACGCACCAAATCAAGGCCGTTGGCGATTGTGTCACGTCAAGCCGGTGCAATTCCCCAACTGATAAGGCGCCAGCCAGCCTTCTCCCGGATAGCAGCGCCGGATCTGCAGCCATCAACGGAAGATCAGCTTCCCCGCCCCACCGCTGCTCCAACCATGCTGGGATCGCTGCTCGCCTAGTTGCGGCAGAAAGATTGCCAGTCGGCCGTTACCAAGGGCGTTCTTCCAGCTCAACGGTCTTGTCCATCGGCATGCCGAGCTTCTCGTAAAAGGCCCGGCGCATGCGACGATCCTTGTCCTGCACCCTCCAGGCGCGCTTGGCGACTTCCTCGCCATCTTCGTGCGGGATCACGACGATCCCATCGTCATCCGCGATCACGCCATCACCCGGGCGGACATAAACGCCCCCGCAGGTGATCGGCTTGTTCATCGAGGACAGCTCAAGCCGGCCTGCCATATGACGCATAGAGCGCACCGAGCAGAAGACCGGGTCCTTCTGCATGATGCACTCGCCGCTATCCCGGCAGGCGCCGTCGATGACAAAACCCACCGATCCCTTGACCCGCGCGTCAAGCAGGTTGTTTGACCCCAGCAAGCCGCAACGCGATTGCTTGGTGTCGATCACATGCACTTCGTCGGGAGCGCCAAACGAGTGTCCAGCTGGCCACAAGGCGTCGGCATGGCTGGTCCGATCCTGATTGCGCTTGTACTGGCGATCATCGAAATCTTCATAGCTCATCGCAGGAATGGTGCGATTGATGATGTTGAACTCGGCCGTGGTCGCAATGCCGGCGAAGAACACTCCCGGAAACAGCGGCCGCAGCCGCGGATCCATCTCGTAGGTATTCATGTAGCCCAATGAATCTAGGGCGTCGGTTACGTCTGAGGTACGTACCTTGCGAAGTATCGTCAAAACATCGGAGTTGATTGCCATTTCACTGGTCCTGTTGGTGAAGGATAGGATGCCGTCTGGGGATCAGGCGTGGATGGCCTCGCCCGTTTCCCCATCAAAGAAATGCATGCGCTCGGTATCGACCAGGACGGTCACCATTTGGCCCAAACGCACATTGCTTTTGGCGGTGAAGCGCGCCACGCAGCGTGACTTGCTTTCGTCCGACTTGATTTCATCAAGGCTGTCAGAGCTGCGGATCTCGGCCGCCTTGGCGTCGATGCCCAGATGGACAATGATGTCAGAGCCGAGCGCCTCCACCAGATCCACTTGCGCCGTGATGCAGTTGACAGCTTCGGGCTGGGACATAGTTGCAGCATCGGCGACATCCTCGGGGCGAATGCCCACGATGATCTGCTTGCCGGCGTAGCGGCTCAGGCCCGAATGGCTCGAACTGGTACTCTGGGGCAAATGAAAGACATGACTGCCAAGCCGAAGGCCCAAAGCGTCTCCCTGCCCTTCCAGCATAGCCCAGTACATGTTCATGGTGGGGGAGCCGATAAACGCTGCGACAAAGGTGTTGCGGGGTTTGTTGTAGATGTTGGTGGGCGTATCCACTTGCTGGAGTACGCCGTCCTTGAGCAGCGCCACCCGGTGCCCCATGGTCATGGCCTCGACCTGGTCGTGCGTGACGTACACCGTGGTGACGCCCAGCCGATGCTGCAGGGAGGCGATTTCGGCCCGCATCTGCACGCGCAACTTGGCATCCAGGTTGGATAGCGGCTCGTCCATGAGAAACACGGCCGGCTTGCGGACAATTGCGCGGCCCATGGCCACGCGCTGGCGCTGACCGCCGGACAACTGCCCCGGGCGGCGCTTGAGATACGCTTCAAGCTCCAGGATCCGCGCCGCCTCGTGAACGCGCTTGTCGACTTCCACCTTTGGCAGCTTGGCCATCTGTAGCGGGAAGGCGATATTGTCGTAGACGCTCATATGCGGGTAGAGCGCGTAGGACTGGAACACCATGGCGATGTCTCGATCCTTGGGGTGAACGTCGTTGACGAAATCGTCCCCGATCCAGACTGCACCGTCCGTGATTTCTTCAAGCCCCGCGATCATGCGCAAGGCCGTTGACTTGCCGCAACCCGAAGGCCCGACAAGCACCAGGAACTCGCCGTCCTCGACATCGATGGAAACGCCGTTGACCGCCCGGAGCATCCCGCCGGCATAGCTCTTGGTCAGATTCTGCAGTGTCACGCTGGCCATGGTTTACTCCGACCCGATCACTTGAAGCCTTGGGTAGCGATGCCTTTGGTGAGCAGTCGCTGCGACGCGAGAAAAAAGCCGAGCACCGGACCGATCGACACCAGCACCATGGCGAACAAACCGCCAAAGGAGGAGGCGCCCCCGCTGGGGTCCAGAAACAGGCGCAGGGCCACGGGGACCGTCATGCGGCTGGTATCGGTGAGGTAGATGAGCTGGCTGAAGAAGTCGTTGTAGGTGTTGATGAAGGTAAACACAGCCGTGGTCGCCAGTGCCGGCATCGACAACGGCAGGATGATCCGCCAGTAACGCTGCCAATAGTTCGCCCCGTCCACTACCGCAGCCTGCTCCAATTCGTTCGGCAGCGAACGCATGAACTGCACCATCAGGAAGATGAAGAACGCGTCATGGGCGAGAAACTTGGGTACCACCAGTGGCAGGATGGTGTTCACCCAACCAATATTGAGGAAGAAGATGTATTGGGGAATGAGTTGCACATGGATGGGCAGCATCATGGTGCCCAGCATCACCGCGAACAGGATCCATTTGCCGCGGAACTCGAGGCGCGCAAAGGCATATGCCGCCATGGAGCAGGCGATGAGATTGCCGACAATCGCCAGCGCGCAGATGATGAACGAGTTCACATAGAACTGCGTAAAGGTCATGTTGCCGTAGAGCTGCCAGCCCCGCACGAAGTTATCGAGTGTCCAGTTGGTGGGAATAAAGCCCATGTCCCCGAAGATCTCGGCTTCTGGCCGGAGGGCGCTGAACACCATCCAGATCACCGGGTAGAGCATGATGCACAAGAGCCCGATCAGCAGCAGATGCAGCCCCAACCCCTTTAAACGCCGCAAGTTCTCACGGCGGCGGCGTTCCGCCCGCAGCAGTTCAGGATCGTATGTCTTAGCGGTCGCCATAGAACACCCAATAGCGCGAGGACCAGAACATCAGGGCGGTGGCGAGGCCGATGGCGATCAGCAAAACCCAGGCCATGGCCGAGGCGTAGCCCATCTGCAACTGCTGGAAGGCCTGCTGATAAAGGTAGAGCGAGTACAGCAAGGTTGAATCGACCGGTCCGCCCCGCCCATTGGAAACCACAAAGGCCTGGGTGAACGATTGGAACGAATTGATCAGCAGCAGTACGGTGTTGAAGAAGATCACCGGCGTGATCAGCGGCAGCGTAATGCGCCGGAAGCGCTGCCAAGCGTTGGCGCCATCGATCGAAGCGGCCTCGTAATAGGACTCTGGAATCTGGCGCAGCGCCGCCAGAAAAATGACCATGGACGCTCCGAAGGTCCAGACGTTCAAGGCGATCACTGAGGGGAGTGCAAAAGTGGGGTTGTTGATCCAGCCGCGTCCGGCAACCCCGAACCAGGCCAGGATGGCATTGACGACGCCCCGTTCGCCAAACACTTCCTTCCACAACAAGCCGATGCCGACGCTCGCCCCGATCAGTGAGGGCACGTAGAAAAGCGAACGGTAGATCGCAAGACCGCGCAAACCGCGATTAAGTGCGACGGCGACCGTCAAGGAAAACAGCAGAACGAGCGGCACCGAGAAACACACATATTTGAGGGTCACCCAGATCGAGGTGATAAAGCGCCGGTCGGATGTGAACAGGCGGATGTAGTTTTCAAGTCCGACCCAGCTCGGCAAACCGATCACGGCATAGTCGGTGAAGCTCAGATAAAGCGAAGCCAGCATTGGCAACGCAGTGATCAGGATGATGCCGGCAAGCCATGGCAGCAGGAACATGTAGGCGGCCCGATTGTCGGCGCGCTTGAGTGCCGAACCGGTCCGGTTGCGCGGCATCACGCGCGCCGGCACCCCGGTCTCGCCGGCGATCAGCACCGGATTGTTGGGGGAATCAAGACTGCTCATATGAACTCCCGTCGCGCCAGGTTTGTTGGGCTGGTGGGCGGCATGCCCATGGGCATGCCGGCCTTGCACGCGGCTCCCCGAGGGGCCCCGCGTGTGGCGGCAGTCCTAGCGGGCGGCCTGATCGAGCTGCTGCTGCAGCTCGGAGATGAGCTGGTCCACGCCCTCCTCGACGCTGAGCTGGCCAAAGGCGACTGCATCATAGGACCGGTTGAGCACATCGGTCATTGCCTGGTACCCGCCTGCTGGCCAGAACACCGGCTGGGCCGTATCCACTACCTGCTGATACAGCTCGATGTGCCGAACCTGGGTAGGCTGCGTGTCGGGATTTTCTGCCTGGGCGGTTGCCAGTTCGGGAATAGCCACCACGCCGTTGTCAGACTGGTAGATTGCCGCGGCTTCCTCGTTATGGGTCCAGAAATTGATCCAGGCGGTAGTGGCCGGCAGTTGTTCGGCCGTGCAGTTGGCGCCGATGGCAATGCCGTTGGAGCCCAGATCCATCCCCACCGTGCCATCCGGTCCGACCGGATATGGCCGAGTATTGATGGTCGCCCCGGGATTGACCGTATTGGTAACCGTCTGGACCGAGCCCAGCTGATTGGGCGGACGGTTCGTGGCATAGCCGCGGCCGTTGGCCAGATTCGACTCTTCGACCAGGGCGCTGTTCTCGGTCACCATCCCCTCAGGGGACTCTGTGACCCCTTCATTGCGCAACGCTTCCCAGTAATTGAACCAGGCAATGGCAAGATCACGCGAAAAGGCGGCCTTTGATCCATCAAAGACCTTTTCGCCATGCGATTGCACCCAGGAAACAAAGGCATCAGGCTCGCGACCCATGTTGTGGGTCGCTACCGCACCCTCGGGCAAGGTCGGCTGGATGGCGCGCAGGTGATCGGCATACTGGTCCCAATTATAGGGCCATACCAGTGGCTGAACACCGGCAGCTGCCGCGTTCTCGAGCATCTGCTCATTGTACATGAGCGCGAAGTAGAACACCCCATGCGGGATCATGTACAGATTGCCATCAGCGCCACGGGCTGCGCTCACCACCGCCTCTGGAATGCCGCTGACATCCAGTGTTCCATTGGCCACTAGATCGTCCAGCGGCATCAGGATGTCGGGCCGAGCATAGGTCGCCAGCCAGCGCGACTGCATGGTGATGGCACAGGGCTGGTTGTTGCCCGTGGATTGAATCGTCAGGCGCTCCCAGTAGGGGGCAAAGTCGGCAGTTTCGCGCGTGATCGAAACACCCGGATTCTGCTGCTCAAAAAGCTGGATGATCCGGTCAGTCTTGTCGTTGCGAACCTGGCCGCCCCACCAGCTGAACCGGATGTCTCCGGTGAGTTCCTGGGCTGAGGCGGGAATGCTGCTCGCAGCAAGACCGAGGGTCAGGGCAAGTGCCGAACTGGCAAGGAAAAACCGGCGTGTTCCGCCGCCCTTCTCAAGAATATGCATCGCTTCCTCCTGTTGCGATCCTTGCGCGGGCAGCTTCTACCGGCGCTGTCGTTGGTGATGCTCGGCAGGCTTATCTCGCCCGACTTCTTTCCCTCATCACCGGTCAATTCTTGTATGCAGTTTATACTTATGTCAATGGCGATTGCACAAAGGCCAAAAGCCTAAAGTGACCCTATTTGGCTGCTACATTCAGGTAAAATCGTTATAAACGAGCGGTCCGTGGCGCATTCTCATGGACCCACTATGCCACTTGGATGTTCATCCCGGCCGAGGCGCGGCAATCTTGCATACAATATGTCGCTTTCAGCCTTCTAATCCATGTGGTCGTTTCATGAACCAGTCCCAACGCGAAACGCTTAGTTCTGCAAAGACGCGCTCGATCCAGTAAGGGTCGGAATGCGCGAACGCCTCGGCGGCCTGCTGGTCCGGAGCGCGCATGACGATCATGCTGCCAATTGGCTCGCCGGCAGCATTCAGATAGGGGCCGGCAAGGATCAAGTCCTCCCCCAGCGCGTTATAGTGAGCGCGATGCGCCGTGCGATGCCTGAGCCGGGCTTCGAGCCCATCGGGTTGATCGCGACCGCTTACAATGAACAGCATCGCCTAATCCTTATGGTAGAGCCGAGAAACCGAGGCGCTGTCAGCCATGCCGTTGTCTTCGGCATATTGCGCGTAGCGTTGTACTGCCAGCTCGATCATCGGCATATCCAGCCCAAGTTCCCCCAGGAACTCATGGACGGATTTGAGATCCTTATTCACCTGTCGCGCATAGGAGCGCGGCGGCTCGAAATCGTCATCCATCATTTGGGTATAAATGCGCTGCAGGATCGAGCTGTCGGCCAACCCGCCCTTGAAACACCGCGGCAGCAACGTGGGGTCGATCTCAGCGGCCTTGGCCGTTGCCAGCAACTCGGCCATCAGGATGTAGTTCACCCCTACGATCGCCTGGTTGAGGATCTTGGCCTTCTGCCCCGATCCGAGCGGGCCGATATAGGTCACATTGCTTCCGATATCGCGCAGCAGCGCCTCGGTGGCACGAAAAACGCCCTCATTCCCGCCGACCATCAGCGCAAGATTGCCTTCCCGAGCAGGCTGCGGCCCCCCGGACATTGGTGCGTCGAGCCAATCGGCGCCTGTTGCGCGCATGAAGCGCTCGGCAATGTCGATAGTAGCACTTGGCGACGTGGTGGAGAGATCAATCACCAAGCCGGCATTGCCGTCGCCGTTCACAAAGCCCTCCTCGCCCAGCACCACATCCTGCAACGCGTCATCGCCCAGCACGCAAACCAAGGCGATATCGCAGTGGGACCACACCTCTGCAGGACTGTCGGCCCAGGCAACGCCGCCCTCGCGCACCGCATCATAGCTGTCGCGCTCCAGATTCCAGGCGGTGACCTGGTACCCGCGCCCGGCGAGATTGAGGGCAATGGGCGCCCCCATGATGCCCAGCCCGATAAAGCCAAGCGCTGGCTTGTTGCTCATGCACGCTCTCCCAGATCGATGCGGTAGATCCTGGCTGCATTGTCACAGAACAAAAGCTGCCGGTCTGCCGGCGAGAAGTCAGCCACCATCTCAACAAAGCCCGAGAAGATGGTCTGGTAACTGGCCACCAGGCTGTCGACCGGGAAGTTCGAGGCGAACATGCATCGATCCACTCCAAAGATCTCGATGGTATCGAGAACAACGCCCCGATTGGCGTCGACGGTCCAAGGCAGGTCACGTTGGCCCAAGCCCGAAATTTTCACCGCTGCATTGCTGTTACCCGCAAGGATGCGCATCGCCTCGCGCCACCCTGCCAACCCTGCGGGCGAGCGATCTGCGGGCAGTCCGGTGTGGTTGAGGATGATCTGTGTATCCGGATAGGATTGCGCCAGGTCAGCGGCTTCGGGAAGGTGCCACCACGGCGTTTGCAAATCGAACGACAAGCCGTTCGGCGCCAGAAGCGCATAGCCGCGCCGCCAATCAGGATCACCCATCGACCCCTTGGCGTTCGCAAGCAGTGCTTGGGCGCTTGCGGCGGCCTTGGGCTTGTGGCGGATGCCCCGAACAAAACTGGTTTGTCCATAGGTCGCGAGGATCTCTGGTGCATCAGCGCGGTCAAGCCAGGCCTGCGCCACCATGACGCTCGGCAGCCTCTCGCGCTCCCGCAGCGCCTTTACCCAGGCCAGTTCCCCCATCGGGTCGGCTGGATCCCACTCGGTCTCGACAAAGACGCTGCCGATTAGTTCAAACCCGGCAGCATCGGTGCGCAGATTTTCCGGCAGGTAGTTGCGCTTGAGCGCGTCATAGTTGCCGTAGCGAAAGTTCACCGGCTTGTCGGCCAACCATGGCAGGTAGTTGGCCGACAAATCCCAGAAATGCTGGTGGGCGTCCAGAATACGCACCTTCGACGCCCGGATCAGGCTTCGAGTTCGGCGTAGAAGCGGTCCAGAGCTGTCACATCCACGCTCTCGTCATGGGCGCGGCCCAGCTTGTCATAACGGTTGGCGCGCGCCTTCATGTCGGCCGCCAGCACAGCCTTGGCGTGCAATGCCACTTCGCGCGCGATCTCGATTGGAACGACGATCAAGCCATCGTCATCGCAGCCAACGATGTCGCCGGGTCGCACCTGCGCACCGCCAATGCCGATTGGTGTATTGAGCTCGACCACTTCGATCCGCCCCGGAATGATGGTTCGGCCGCGCTCGCGGCAAACCATTGGGGTCCTCTGCATGGTGACTTCGCCAGTGTCACGGCAGTAACCGTCGGTCACAATGCCGACCGCCCCGGCGGCCTGGAGTGCGAGCACGTTCTCGGAACCAAAAAAGCCGACCTCGCCCGAACTGCCAGTGTCAGTCACCACAACCGAGCCTTCCTGCACGAGAGCATTGAGGCCACGACCATTGTGCCCATGCTTGGAGAACCAGAGCCCGTGCGCACCAACGATATCCTCGGTCGTGTCGAGCTTCCACATCGGTTTGTTGGCGGGCACGCAACGCTGCGTCACTGCAGGGCCCCAGAACTTCATGCCAAGCCAGAGCGGACGAATTTCCTGCGACACGAGGCCGATATTGAAATAGCCCAAACCATCCATCGCATCGGCAACGTCCACCACCCGAAGCGGCTCGAAATACTTGCGGATCTTGTAAGGATCAACGGCACGGCCCTCTGAATCAGCAAAGCTCGCGTCAGACATTGTATGCTCTCCCCTGCACTGGCCGGTACGCCCGGCGATCTGATTATTGACGCAATCTTGTATGCAAGAAAACAGGGTGTCAACAACCTTTGGGGCAATACAGCACGTAAGTTTGACCGGAAGTTCCGCCGCTACCGCGACGTATCCACGCGCCCCGTGATATGGGGCAAGCTGTTCTCGAAGTGCTTGCGGGTCAGCGGCGCCAGCAAGGCGCCGTCGCGCGCAGCCAGAGCCGTAAACATCTTGGTGTGCTCGATAAGCGCTTCGGTCCACCGCCCCGTATCCAGGTTGGCCAAGGCACGGGCTCGTTCCACCCGCGGCAATAATGACTGCCACACCGACTGCAGAACCGGGCTGGCCGCGATCTCAACGGTACGCTGGTGGATCAACTGATTGATCCGCATATACGCAGCGCGGTCGCGGTTCGCGTGATAATCGACCATTTCCGCCAGCAAGCGACCAATCTCAGCAATTTCGCCCTCGGTGATCTTTTCGCAGGCGAGTTCGGCAGCAAGCCCTTCGATAGTGCCGAAGACCTTGAACAGATCAACTACGTCCGGCGCATGCACCTGCGAAACCACCACGCTGCGGTTGGGCAGCAGATCAACGAGCCCTTCAGCGGCCAAGGTGCGCAGCGCTTCGCGCACGGGCGTCCGCGAGACCCCGAGATCATCGCACAGTTGCTGCTCGCGCAGCCGCGTGCCCGGTGGCAACTCGCCCGCCAGGATCATGGCCCGCAGGTGAGCCGCAGCTTCTGTATGCAGTTGGCCCTTGCGGCGGCTTCCCTGTGCGGCGTCTTCCTCAGGGTTTTGGGCGGTTTGTGCAGTGTTGGTCATGGTTTCTGGTATGCAATCGGCCGAAAAAAAACAATACGGCTGTTGCAGGCCCAAGTCTTCTCGTTTATCCCTTTCTTGCATACAAGATTGGCATTGGGCAGCATCCGTCCTGATCGCCGGCAGGGAGGAAACTATGGACAACCACAACCGCTCGGCGTCCAGACCGCCGCTGCCGCTTGCCGGCCTGCGCGTGTTGGATATGAGCCAGGTCATGGCAGGGCCGTTCTGCTGCATGCTGCTTGGCGACATGGGCGCCGACGTCATCAAGATCGAGCCGCCCGGGGTGGGCGACCAAACCCGCAAATCCATGGGATTTCGCATGAAGGGCGAAGATAGCCCTGGCTTCCTGGCTCTTAATCGCAACAAACGCTCGATCACGCTCAACCTGAAATCGGAAGCTGGCCAGCGCGTTCTGCACCGCATGGTGGAAACTGCCGATATCCTGGTTGAGAACGGCCGCCCCGGGGTAACCAAGCGCCTCGCGGCAGATTACGACACGCTGTCCAAGATCAATCCGCGGCTGATCTATGCCAGCATTTCGGGTTTCGGGCAGACCGGACCCTGGTCGCAGCGGCCGGGCTTCGACCTCATAGCCCAAGCCATGGCTGGCGTGATCAGTGCCACCGGTCTGGTCGGGGCCGAGCCGGTTAAATCGGGCATACCGGTTGGCGACCTGGGCGCCGGCATGTTTGCGGCCTATGGCATCCTGAGCGCTGTTATTGGCCGCCAAAGCAGTGGCCGCGGACAGTATATTGATACGTCGCTGCTCGATGCCGCCCTGGCGCTTTCGGTATGGGAAAGCACGGAATATTGGGCAACCGGCATATCGCCCGGTCCTCTCGGCACGGCCAACCGCATGAGCGCCCCCTACCAGGCCTTTAATGCCTCAGACAGCAGCTTTGTGGTGGGAGCGGCCAACCAAAAGCTGTGGCTGATCTTTTGCGACGTCATCGGCTGGCCCGAACTTAAGGACGACCCGCGCTACGCCACCAATGTGGATCGGGTCAAGCGGCGCGCGGAACTGGCCGAACTGCTGGCTCCCAGGTTCCGGACGCACACGGCGGAAGAGTGGGTCGAAGCATTCCACGCGGCCGGGATTCCCGCTGGCCCCATCTATGATTATGCCCAGGCGCTGGATAACCCGCATGTGAGGCACCGCGAGGCGGTGATCGAAATCGAGCATCCGGTTGAAGGCTCGTTTCGGGCGCTGGGTTTCGCCGCCAAGCTTTCGGCCACCCCCGCACAAGTCCGCATGCCACCGCCCCTCTTGGGCCAGCATACCCAGGAAATCCTGGCGGAACTTGGCCTGCAAGCAGAACACGGCGAACTCGATCGCAGCGGGGCGTTTGCAGCATGAGCGAAGCGGCGTCGTCTGAGGCAGTTTACATGACGCGAGAAGCCCAGGTCGCACATATCGTCTTCAATCGCCCCGAGGCGCGCAATGCTTTTACCTGGGCGATGTACGAAGAACTGGACGCACTCTGCACCCAGCTCAGCACAGATGACACGGTCAGGATCGTGACGTTTCGAGGCGCCGGCGGCAAGGCCTTCGTAGCAGGCTCCGACATCAGCCAGTTCCAGGACTTCCAAGGCGGCGCCGATGGTGTCGCTTATGAAGCCAAGATGAACCGCCATTTCCGGCGCCTGCTGGACCTGCCCATGCCCACCGTCGCCATCATCGATGGCTGGGCGGTCGGCGGGGGGCTGAACATTGCAGCCTGTTGTGACATTCGGCTCGTGGCCCGTGGCGCCAAGTTCGGCACGCCCATCGCCCGCACCATCGGCAACTGCGTATCCATGGAAACATATGCCCGCATTGTGGGCGGCTTCGGTGAAACCCGCGCCAAGCGGATGCTGCTGCTGGCCGAGTTTATCGACGCCGAGGAAGCCTTTCAGGCCGGCTTCGTGACCCGACTGGCTGACCCGGAAAACATGGATACCGCCGCTGCCGAAATTATCCAGCAACTTCTGGCCAATGCGCCCCTGACCTTGCGGGTCAGCAAGGAGGCTATGCGACGCATCGGCAGCCGCCCGATCGACCCCGCCGATGACCTGGTTTCCACCATTTACGCCAGCGAGGACTTCCGGCGCGGCGTGGCGGCCTTTGTCAACAAAAGCAAACCGGATTGGGTGGGGCGCTAGTCGCCGCTGCACTGCTGGCGAATTCTGGAGGAAAGCCCATGTCTGACCTGGCAGGTGAGGTACCGGTCTGGACCAAGATCGATCTGGTTCTGGTCAGCCAGCGCAGTTACGCCAACCCCTATACGGAGGTGGATGTCTGGGTAGACCTGGAGGGCCCAGGATTCGCCTCTCGCGTTTTCGGGTTCTGGAATGGCGGCACCGAGTTTGTTGTTCGCGTGCTGGCGACGGCCCCCGGTGAGTGGCATTGGCGGTCGGGCAGCTCGGTTGAAGATACGGGCTTGAACGACCGCGCCGGCCATTTCGAGGCGCGAAGCTGGAGCGAGGCCGAACTCGCCGACAATCCCAACCGCCGCGGCATGGTAATGGCGACGCGGGACCAGCGCGGCCTGCAATATGCCGATGGCACGCCTTATTTTCTGCTCGGCGATACCTGGTGGTCACTCCCGAGCTACCGGTTTCCCTTGAAGCAAGGACGCGGCAGTGCGCAGGCTGTGGGGCCACAGGCATCGCTCAACGACTATGTGGCATTGCGCAAGGCGCAGGGCTTCAACTGCGTTGGCCTCATCGCCGCCCAGCCCGCATGGGCCAATGACGGCAGGGCGAATAACCTGCAAATGGACGACGGCACCTGGGTGCGCGCCGCGTGGCGTCAGCCCGGCACCCAATCAGCCAAGGACATGCACAACGAAGGCGGCAGGCCGTTCGAATTCCCCGGCAAAGTGCCAGGGTTCGAGGACGTGTTTCCGGATATGGACCGCATCAATCCCAACTACTTCAAGGTGCTGGACGCCAAGATCGATTACCTCAACGAGGAAGGCTTTGTTCCTTTTATCGAGGTGGCCCGCCGCGATACCGGGCAGGCCTGGCAGAAATTCCATGACTGGGAAGAATCCTATTCGCGCTATGTGAACTATGTGTTTGCGCGCTACCAGGCCAACATCACCATCCTCAGCCCGATCCATTACGATTACTTCGAGCAAACCATTGCGGCAGCCGATTATTCGCGTGCCATCGAGCTTGCCTTGGAACGACATGGGCGCCCACCCTTCGGCTCGTTGCTGTCGGCCAATCCCAATCCGTCAACCCTGGTGAATTTCGGGCCCGACAGTTGGGTGGACCTTCACCAATCGGGCAATGTGCGGGAACACTATACCTATTGGTACCTCACCGAGATTTTCCAGGCCGAGCGGGCAAAACCGGCCATCAATGGCGAGCCCTATTATGCCGGTCTGCACCAGTTGGGGACGCCCTACCCGCTTCGCGTTCCCCCTGATAGCCGCGAGGATCGCTTCTATGTTCGCTCCGGCCTGTATGGCAGTTTCCTGTCGGGTGGTCTGGCCGGCTTCATCTATGGCGCCGAAGGCATCTGGCAGTCCGATATCGAGCCCGAAGCGCTGCACAAGATGTGGGACAGTTTCCGCTGGCAGTCCGCCGCGGACGTGCAGCACCTCAAGACCTTCGCCACCATCAAGGGGGAGGCCTATCGGCAGTTGGAACCCCTGGCCGAACTGGTCATGCCCAACAAGGCGGGGCCAGATTTCGCCTATCATGGTTGGAGCTACTGCGCCTGCACGCCTGATCGAAGCTGGTTCATGCTGTATTTCGAAGATCAGGCGCCCCTTGAAGCCAAGCTGCGCGGTGTGCAACTCGGTGCCCGCTACCAGCCGCGCTTCTTTGACCCTCGCAGCGGGGCGTGGGGAGATGCCGGCGCGATCATCGAAGTGCCACGCAGCTCCGTATTGACCTTGCCGCCGCGGCCCGACCTTCAGGATTGGGGATTGATGCTCCAACAGGTCTGATTCTCGGACGCTCGCTCCCGGCGAAACGGCGTCGGGTCTTACGGTGGGGGCCGTTCCATTGTGCCAATAAGAAGAGGCGCCACGCAGGCGCCTCTTCTCGTTCTGCAGGCTGCTGGTCCTACTTCTTGCCCAGCCGCCGCATGAAGTCTTCGCGGTTCTTCTTGTAGGGGTGGGGTGGCATTTCGGGGAACATCGATTGGGTGGATTCGTCCGGTGCGATCCCAAGCGCCTCGAACAGCATGGCCCGATCATAGCGATCATTCTCGGATTCCTGCTTGGCGTAGTAGATCACGTCATCGATGACGTCCTGCGGAACGACGATTGCTCCATCCCCGTCGGCTACTACCAGGTCACCCGGCTTGACCACCGCACCCCCGATCTGCACCGTAGCATTGGGATCGCCGAACTCCACCCGGCCCTGGTACATGGGCTGGACAACCCAGCGGTGCCAGCACGGCATTGCCTTCTGGTATAGCTGCTCGTCAGTATCCCGGGCGCCGCCATTGGTCAGCACGCCCCGGACCCCGCGAGCCGCCCAGACCATGGAATCCATCGAGCCGATCGCTGGAGTCTTCTGCCCCATGGTATCGATCACGAGGAAGTCTCCTTCCCCGACCTGTTCGCGAAAATCCCCCATGTTCCACAGCTGACCATACCAATATTCATAAGCCCACTTGCTGTAATCGGCGGGCGATAGCTCGGGCACCTTTACGCGGGTCGGGATGTGCTTGTAGGTCTGGGCAAATCCCGCTGCCTTGGTGCGGTAAAGCGGACGGATTTCGGGATCCACCGTCCCCATATGGTGCAATCCCACCCAATCCATGCCGTCGCGTATGTCGGTTACGCGCAGCTTGGCCACGGTGTCTAGGATTTCCTTGCGTTTGGCCTGGTCCAACGATGTCTCCTCAGTTTCTTGTTAGGACGGTTCCCGCCGCATCTCCGCCTCCAGCTGGGCGAGCTTGGCGACGCGGCGGCGGAATTGCGGTTGGGTAGAGAATTCGGCGGCAAGGAATGCGCGCACCACCGCATCGATGATCTGTGGGCCAACGATCCATGCGCCCATGCACAACACGTTGACATCGTCATGCTCGACGCATTGGCGCGCCACATAGGTATCGTGCGCCACGGCAGCGCGGATGCCGTTGACCTTGTTGGCAGCGATGCAGGCGCCCGCCCCCGTGCCACACACCAGCACGACCCGCTCGACCTTGCCGGTGCGCAACAGTTCCACTGCTGCCCGGGTCACATCGGGAAAATCCACCGGCTCCTCGGACGTGGCGCCAAGGGCAATGACCTCATCGCAATGCTGCGACAAAAGCTCATGCACATGGGCCTTGAGCGGAAAGCCTGCATGATCGGATGCGACGGCAATGGCACGCCGGCGCCGAATCAACTGCTCGCCGCCGGACTGCTCGGCTTCACTCCGCATGGCTGCCTCCGCCTCATGACCTCCACTCGATGAGAGTATTTACCGTGGTAATACCTCTTTAGCAAGGCCCCGTGCTTGACATGCAGGAGGGGGCGGGCCCATCGAAGCAATGCACCGAGGGAACAAGCATGGACGCAAAGCTCAAGCGCAGTGGGGACGA
>JAQGKH010000275.1 GCA_028290225.1 Devosia sp.
GGGCGGCGCGGCGCGGCGGTGAACTCACTGGTGTCAGGTGACTGCATCATTTCGGGCGGATCGCTCAGCAAGACACTCCTGTCCACCGGCTCACGCGTCCACTCCTATTCGGAGCTGAACGAAGCAGTGGTGCTGCCTTATTGCGATATCGGCCGCAGCTCGCGGCTGCATAAGGTGGTGATCGATCGGGGCGTCAACATTCCCGAGGGGCTGGTGGTCGGCGAGGACCCCGAGTTCGATGCCAAGTGGTTCCGACGCACCGATGAGGGGGTCACCCTCATCACCCAGGCCATGATCAACAAATACCTGGCGAGCCGATGATCGAAGTTCTGTCGGTCGCGTCAGAGGTTTATCCCCTGATCAAGACCGGGGGCCTGGCGGATGTGACGGGTGCTTTGCCCGGGGCGCTGGCTGGCCTCGGCGTCAACATGCGCACGCTGGTGCCTGGTTATCCGGCTGTGATGGCCAAGGTGCAAAGCGTTCGCATCGCCAAGGAGGTGCCGGCCCTGTTCGGTGGCCCAGCGCGGCTGCTGGCGGGCCGGGTCGCCGGGCTCGATGTGATCATCATCGATGCGCCCCATCTCTATGGGCGCGACGGCAATATCTATGCCGGAGCCGATGGCTGGGACTGGCCAGATAACTGGCAGCGTTTTGCCGCCCTGGGCTGGATTGCCGGCGAGCTCGGCATGGGCATGGTGGACGGCTACCATCCCCAGATCATCCATGCGCATGACTGGCAGGCGGGCCTTGCGCCCGCTTATATCAAGTTCGGGCCGTCGGACCGGATCAAGACCGTGATGACCATCCACAACATGGCCTTCAAGGGGTTTTTTGGCGCCGACATCTTCGGGCAACTGCGCCTGCCGCCGCATGCTTTCGGCGTGCACGGGGTCGAGTATTACGGCGGCGTGTCCTACCTTAAGGCCGGCCTGGAATGCGCTGACTTCGTCACCACGGTCAGCCCTACCTATGCCGACGAGATCCGGACCCCCGAGTTTGGCCTGGGGCTCGAAGGCTTGCTGAACGCGCGGCAAAGTACTGTCGCCGGCATTCTCAATGGCATCGACACCTCGGCCTGGAACCCCGCGACCGACCCGGACCTGGTGCAGAAATTCACCCCGAGCACGGTTCATATGCGCCGGCTCAACAAAGCGGCCGTGGCGGAGAAATTCGGTCTCGACGGCGTGGATGGCCCGCTGTTCTGCGTGGTAAGCCGGCTCACGGACCAGAAGGGCATGGACCTGCTTCTGCAGGCCGTTCCCGACCTGGTCGCGCAAGGCGGACGGCTGGTGGTGCTGGGCTCGGGCGAAAGCTATCTTGAGGACGGGTTCCGGCACATGGCGGCCGCCCATCCCGGCAAGCTCGGGCTTTACCTGGGCTACAACGAAAGCCTGTCCCACCTGATGCAGGGGGGGTGCGATGCCATCGTCATTCCGTCGCGCTTCGAGCCGTGCGGGCTGACCCAGCTTTACGGGTTGCGCTATGGCTGCGTGCCGATCGTCAGCCGCATCGGCGGTCTGGCCGATACGGTGATCGACGCCAATCCGGCCGCGCTGCAGGCGGAAGTTGCCACCGGCATCCAGTTCGCGCCCAATAGTGTCCAGGCCCTGGCTGAAGCTCTGCGCAAGGCCGTGCAACTCTATGGCCAGGAGAAGACCTGGAAGAAAATGCAGCGCCGCGGCATGAAATCGGACGTTTCCTGGGAAGCCAGTGCCGCCCGCTATGCCGACCTTTACGCCTCACTCCTCGGGCTCAACAATGATGATGATTAAAACGATCCCCACCACCCCCTATCCCGACCAGAAGCCCGGCACCTCCGGGCTGCGCAAGCGGGTGGCGGTGTATCAGCAGCCCAACTATGTCGAGAACTACATCCAGGCGATCTTTGACTCGCTGGAGGGTTTTGCGGGACAGACCCTCGTGATCGGCGGCGATGGCCGCTTCTACAACGACGTCGCCATCCAGAAAGCGATCCGCATTGCGGCTGCCAATGGCTTTGGCAAGGTGATGGTGGGGCAGAACGGCCTGCTGTCCACCCCCGCCGCGAGCCATGTGATCCGACATTACGGGGCCTTTGGCGGCCTCGTGCTTTCCGCCAGCCACAATCCCGGTGGGCCTGAAGGCGATTTCGGCATCAAGTACAATATCGGCAATGGCGGCCCGGCGCCCGAAAAGATCACCGATGCCGTATTCGCGCGCACCAAGGTGATCGACAGCTACAAGACCATCGAGGCACCCGACGTGGCGCTGGGGCAGGTGGGCACCCAGCATTCCGGCGATATGATCGTGGAAGTGATCGACCCGGTGGCCGACTATGCCGCCTTGATGGAAACGCTGTTCGACTTCCCGGCCATCCGCGCTTTGTTTGCCGGCGGCTTCCGCATGACCTTTGATGCCATGCACGCCGTCACCGGGCCCTATGCCACGAACATCCTCGAGGAGCGGCTGGGCGCGCCGGCGGGCACCGTGGTGAACGGCACCCCATCTCCCGATTTCGGCAATGGCCACCCCGATCCCAACCTTGTCTACTGCAAGGACATGCACGACCTGCTGATGATGCCCGAAGGGCCCGATTTCGGCGCGGCTTCGGACGGTGACGGCGATCGCAATCTGATCATCGGCAAGAACCGGTTCGTGACACCCTCCGATTCACTGGCTCTGTTGGCGGCCAATGCGGCGCTGGCGCCCGGTTACCGCAACGGCATTGCCGGTATTGCCCGCTCCATGCCCACCAGCGCTGCGGCGGATCGCGTCGCCGAAAAGCTGGGCATTGAGATGCATGAAACGCCAACCGGCTGGAAGTTCTTCGGCAATCTGCTCGATGCCGGGCGCGTCACCATTTGCGGCGAGGAAAGCGCTGGCACGGGTTCCGACCATGTGCGCGAAAAGGACGGGCTGTGGGCGGTGCTGCTGTGGCTCAATATCATTGCGGCGCGCGGGCAGAGCGTCGACGAGATCGTGCGCGAGCACTGGGCCACCTATGGGCGCAATTACTACACAAGGCACGACTTTGAAGAGATCGACCTGGATATCGCCAATACCCTGGTGGACGATCTGCGGGCGCGCCTGCCAGGGCTGGTCGGGCAGAATTTCGATGAACTGCAAGTCGCTTACGCCGATGACTTCACCTACCACGACCCGGTGGATGGCTCCACCAGCGCCCGGCAGGGCATTCGCATCGGCTTCACCGATGGTTCGCGCATCGTCTTGCGCCTGAGCGGCACCGGCACGGTGGGCGCCACCCTGCGGCTTTATCTGGAACGCTACGAGGCAGCTGACGGGCGCCATGATCTGGAAACGCAACTGGCTCTGGAGCCGCTGATCGCCCTGGCCGATCAGCTTGCCGGCATTCGCCAGCGCACGGGTCGCGAGGCGCCGAGTGTCATCACTTGAGGGGGCGCCGCGGCTGGTTCACGGCTGCGGCGACCCCACCTGTCTCGGCGCCACCCTGACGGGGGCGGGCGTCAACTTTGCGGTTTATTCCTCCGCCGCCACGGCAATCTGGGTATCGATCTTTGACGCGGCGGACCGGGAGCTCCATCGTTTTCCCCTCCATCGCGACGGCGATATCCATTGCGGGCTGATTGCCGGGCTGGGCGCCGGAACCCGCTACGGTTTTCGGGCCGACGGGGCTTACGATCCCGATCAGGGGCTGTTTTTCGATCCGGCCAAGTTGCTGGTCGATCCTTATGCCCGCCAGCTCGATCGTCCGTTCACCTATTCGCCCGATCTGCGGCGGCCGCGGGCAGAGGGCCTCGATACCGCCTCGCTGGTGCCCAAGGCGCTGGTGGTCGAGCCGCAGCCGCAAGCCCCCGCGCCGCTGCCCCAAAGCCCCAAATTCTTCTATGAGCTCAATGTGCGTGGCTTCACCATGCGCCACCCAGAGGTGCCCGAGGCTGATCGCGGCACCATTGCCGGACTCGCCGCGCCTACCGTGATCGCGCATTTGCAGGGTCTGGGCGTCGATGCAGTGCAACTGATGCCGGTCACCGCCTGGATCGATGAGCGGCACCTGCCGCCCTTGGGCCTGCGCAATGCCTGGGGCTACAACCCCATTGCCTATAGCGCCATCGATCCGCGCCTGGCTCCCGGCGGACCCGGGCAGTTGCGCCAGCTCACCGAGCTTTATCGCAGCAGGGGCATGGCGGTGATCCTCGATGTGGTGTTCAACCACACTGGGGAAAGCGACCATCAAGGACCAATCCTGAGCCTGATGGGCTTGGACCCGCACGCCTATTTCCGCTTCGAGCCAGCCGACGGCAAGCAGCGCCTGGTCAATGACACCGGCACGGGCAATACCTTGCGGTGCGACCATCCGGCCACTCAGCGCCTCGTGCTTGATAGCCTGCGCTATTGGGTGGAGGAGACCGGCGTTTCGGGTTTCCGCTTCGATCTGGCGCCTGTTCTCGGGCGCGAGCCAGGCTTCAACCCGCAAGCCGAGTTGCTGGAGCGGATCAAGGCCGATCCGGTGCTGGGCCAGTGCATCCTTGTTGCCGAGCCCTGGGACCCAGGGCCAGGCGGCTACCAGCTCGGGCAGTTCGGGGTGCCGTTCCGCGAGCACAACGACAGGTATCGCGATGGCGTGCGCGCCTTCTGGCGCGGTGACCGGGGCGCGCTGGGCGCCTTTGCCGGCCGGCTCGCGGGCTCGGCCGAGATCTTCAATCGGCAGGAGCAAACGCCGGCTGCCGGGATCAATTTCCTTGCTGTGCATGACGGGTTCACCCTGCGCGATCTGGTGAGCTATGCCGACAAGCACAACCACGCCAATGGCGAGAATAACCGGGACGGACACGGGCATAACCTGTCCTGGAACTGTGGCGTGGAAGGCCCGACTGGGGACGAGCAGATCGAGGCCGCGCGCCGGGGCGATGTGCGGGCGCTGCTCGCCACCCTGCTGCTGTCACGCGGGGGCATTTTGCTGCAGCAGGGCGATGAGCTGTTTCGCACCCAGGGCGGCAACAACAATGCCTATGCCCAGGATAACGAGACGACCTGGCTGGATTGGGCCGATGCGGAGCGGGATCTCGCCGGTTTTGTGGCTGAAGTTTACGCCTTTCGCCAAGCGCATCCCGCTGCCGAGGGCGACAGGTATCTGACTGGCACGGGCGATGATGGTGGCCGTGACGTGGTCTGGATGCATGAAGCGGGCGAAATGAGCCTGGGCGACTGGCAAGACCCCGATGCTTCGGTGCTGGGCATGCATCTTCGGGCGGGCGCCGACGAGGTGCTGATCTGGTTCAACCGGCGTCATGGGAGTGTGACCGCCCGGCTTCCCGTTGGCAACTGGAAGCGCGGCATCGCTTCGGGCCTGCAACCCGTGATAGCGCACGGAACGGCGACCCTGGGGCCTCGTTCGGTCACGGGACTGGTTCACAAAAAAGGCATGCAATGATTGTCGCGCAGCTCAGTGATATTCACGCCAATGGATCGAGCGAGGCCCTGGAGCGGCTTGATGCTGTTCTGGCCTGGCTGCGTCCGCTCGCACCCGACGCAATCATCGTCAGTGGCGACATTGCCGAGGATGGCGAGGCAAAGAGCTATGCTGGGGTGGCCGAGCGGCTGCGGGCGCTCAAGGCGCCGGTGCAGGTCGTGCCCGGCAATGTGGATGACCACGCCCTGTTGCGGCGGGTTTTTGGGGCCGAGCACGATTGGGGCGATGAGGGGCCGCTCAACAGCGTCAGGGATGCCGGCCCGCTGCGGCTGATCGGCCTTGATGTGACGGTGCCAGGCGAGCACCATGGCGATGCCACGCCGGTGCTCGAATGGCTGGAGCAGCAATTGCTGGAGGACGGGCCGCCGGCACTGCTGTTCCAGCACCAGCATCCGTTTGGCTGCGGCATCGGCAACAAGGACCGGAACATGTGCCGCAACGGGGCAGGGCTGGCTGAGGTGATCGGCGCTGCTCCCACGGTAGTCCTCGGCCTCACCTGCGGGCATGTGCACCGGCCATTGTTCACCAGTTTTGCCGGTTTGCCCGCGACCATGGCGCCATCGGTTGCCCGTTCAAACAAGCTGCGGCTCGATGGCAAGGATACCGAGCGCGTCGATCCGCCGGGGCTGATGATCCATCATTGGGAGGATGGCTATCTGGTCAGCCATGTGGTGATGGTGAGCTGACTAGTCCGGCACCTCGACCATGCCGAGGCGGCGATAAAACCGCTGGGCGGCTGTGTTGTCTGCCTCCACCTTGAGATCCACGCTGGGTAGCCCACGGCAGGCAAAGGCACGGAAGGCGGTGCGGAGCAGGGCCGCGCCGAGGCCGCGATTGCGCCAGTCCGGCGCCACGGTCAGATCCTTGACGAAGCCGCCTGTCCAGCACTGGGCGAGGCCCACCGGCTGGTTGCCGGCATCGGCCGCGATGATGACGAGGTCGGGATCGAACTCCTCATCCTCCACCAGGGCTGTCCACCACGCTTCGAACGGGGCAACGCTGCCGCCGCCGTCGCGATAGGTCAGCAGCAGCAAGTCGTGCAACTGCCGGGGCCGCACTTCGGCCAGCCCAATCGGGTGCGTGCCGGTCGGCCAGACCGGATCGGCTGGCTGACCAGCGAGAGCCGCGCGAAGGCGCAGAAATGCCGGCAGGGCTATTCCGCCGCCTGGGTGGTTTCGGTGAGCCCACCGGCTTTTTCGATGAACCTGATGATGCGCTCGAGGCTTTCGCGCCGCAACAGATCGGTGAACACATAGGGGCGGCCCTCGCGCACCTTCTGGGTGTCGCTTTCCATCACGTCGAGGCTCGCTCCCACATGGGGCGCCAGGTCGGTATGGGTGATCACCAGCAGGTCCGAGCGCGAGATCGCTGGCCCGCCCTTGCGCGGGATCTTTTCGCCCTGTGCGACCGAAATCACATAGATGGTGAGATCGGCTAGATCGGGCGAAAAGGTCGCCGCCAGATTGTCCCCGCCGCTTTCGATCAGGATGATGTCGAGATCGG
>JAQGKH010000362.1 GCA_028290225.1 Devosia sp.
CCCGCGCCTTGACCCGGGCGGCGATGCCTTCGCTGGCAAGGCGCTCGGTCAGCTCACTCGAAATGGTGTCGATGGCTTCTCGATAGTGGACCTGCATCTGGTCCAGCCGTTCCGTGATGGCCTTGTAGTGCTCGGGCTGCAGGATCTTGAAGGAAATGTCTTCAAGCTCGTTGCGCATATCCTGCATGCCCATGCGACCGGCGAGCGGCGCATAGATATCCATGGTTTCCTGGGCAATACGCACGCGCTTTTCGGGCGGCATGTATTGCAGGGTGCGCATGTTGTGGAGGCGATCAGCGAGCTTGACCAGCAGCACGCGCACGTCCTGGCTGATGGCCAGGAGGAGCTTGCGCAGATTTTCGGCTTGGGCTTCCTCGCGCGAAACCAGGTTGAGGCGGTCGATCTTGGTGAGGCCATCGACAATGGCGCCGATTTCGGGGCCAAAGAGCTGGTCGATCTCGGCGCGGGTCGCGTCGGTGTCTTCGATGGTGTCGTGCAGCAGCGCCACGGCCACCGAAGCGTCATCGAGCTTGAGATCGGTCAGAATGGCCGCGACTTCGAGGGGGTGGGCGAAATAGGGGTCGCCCGAGGCACGTTTCTGCGTGCCATGTTTTTGCATGGCATACACATAGGCCTTGTTCAAAAGCTGCTCATCGACGTTCGGGTTATACGCCTGAACGCGTTCGACGAGCTCGTATTGCCGCATCATACCGGAGCCGCCCCACCAGCGGTGAGCTTAGCGCTTTGAAAGAAAATGAAAAGGGCGCCCGACGATTGCCGGACACCCTCCCATATAGGCATAAGCGCAGATCGTGCAATCCGCAGTTCCGAGGTTGCGCTCAGTCGTCGCGGCGCTCGGGTGGCGCCAGGCTTTCGATGCCGCGCAGCAATTCTTCTTCGCTGATGGTATCGAAGTTGAGCGAGTCATCGTCGCCGCTTTCAATCATCGGAGCGGCGTGCTGCTCGGGCTCATCAACCTCGACATATTTCTGCAGCGAATGGATCAGGTCCTCGCGCAGATCTTCAGGGGAGATGGCGCCGTCGCCGATTTCGCGCAGGGCGACAACCGGGTTCTTGTCGTTGTCGCGCGGGACGGTGATCTGCGCGCCCGAGGCGATCATGCGGGCGCGGTGCGCGGCCATCAGAACGAGATCGAAGCGGTTCTCGATCTTTTCAATGCAGTCTTCAACGGTGACGCGGGCCACGGACGTCTCCAAAATGGATGGGGATGAAAGGTTCCCTTACACCAGTGCGGGGCATAGCACAAGGTTTGGACGGCCGGGAATGCGGGTGAAGCGGGGGGGCGTCACGGGCTCGCCCTGCCCATCAGCCGCGGCCACCTTCCTTCATGATGCGGGCCTTGTCACGGTTCCAGTCGCGGTTGCGCTCGGTTTCGCGCTTGTCGTAGTTCTTCTTGCCCTTGCCCAGGCCGATCAGCACCTTGGCGCGGCCCTGGTCGTTGAAGAACAGCTTTAGCGGCACGATGGTGTTGCCGGCGCGGGCGACCTCGGCATCAAGGCGCGCCAATTGCTTACGCGACACCAGCAATTTGCGCGGACGCCGCTCCTCGTGGTTGAAGCGGTTGGCCTGCAGATATTCAGGAATATGGGCGTTGATCAGCCAGAGTTCGCCACGCTCGGGCGAGGCATAGGCCTCGGTGATCTGCGCCTTGCCCAGCCGCAACGACTTGACCTCGGTGCCGGTCAGCACCAGGCCGGCCTCAAGTGTGTCGACAATCTCGTAATCAAAGCGGGCGCGGCGGTTTTCGGCCACCAGCCCATGGCTGATGACGCCGTTTTTGGCTTTGTCGTTTTTTGCGGTCATGAGGCTTAGATAAGGCCTGCATGGGCCATTGCAAAGTCCATGGCCTCCTGCGCCGGCTTGCTGATGGGCATGATCGGCAGGCGCATCTCGTTGGCGCACAGGTTCAGCCGGTTGGCCGCGTACTTGGCCGGACCGGGGCTTGGCTCGATGAACAAGTCCTTGTGCAGGAAGGCGAGCTTGTCATTGATGGCGCGGGCAGCCTTGAAGTCGCCGGCCAGGGACAACTCCTGCATCTGCGAGCACAGGCGCGGCGCCACATTGGACGTCACCGAAATGCAGCCATTGCCGCCATGGGCATTAAACCCCAGTGCGGAGCTGTCATCGCCCGAAAGAAGGATGAAGTCGTCGCCCAGCTTGATGCGCTGCATGGTGGCGCGTTCCAGACTGCCCGTCGCGTCCTTGACGCCGATGATGTTGGCATGGGCCTCGTGCAGGCGGGCGATGGTGTCGACGGTCAGATCGACAGTGGTGCGGCTGGGGACGCTATAAAGAATGACGGGAATGCCGATGGCGCCGGCGACGGCCGAGAAGTGCTGGAACAAGCCTTCCTGGTTAGGCTTGTTGTAATAGGGCACAACGGAAAGCACGGCGTCCGCGCCGGTTTGTTCGGCGAACCTGGCAAGCGACACGGCCTCGGCAGTGGAGTTGGAGCCGGCACCCGCGATCACGGGGACGCGCTTGTTGGCCACCTCGACGCAGATTTCGACCACGCGCTGGTGCTCGGCATGCGATACGGTGGGGCTTTCCCCGGTCGTGCCAACCGGAACCAGGCCATGCGTGCCCTGGCTGACCTGCCAATCCACAAAGCTGGAGAAGGCTTTCTCATCCACCGCCCCGTTGGCCATGGGGGTAATGAGCGCCGTAATCGATCCTCGCAGCATTGACGGAAAATTCCTCGTTGAGTGCCACACTTGCGACGTGGGCGGATGCAATAGACCCACTCATGGCAGGTTTTTGAGACGGCGCAGCATAGTTTTAGTCGGTGCCAATCACAAGGCAGCCTGGGCAGGCAAACCGATCAAAGGCGCAGCAACACAGCATTTACCCTCATAGGGCAAGCTGGCGGGTGTCGCAAGAATTGGGCTGGCCGAAATGTGGATCAAGGAGGGCAGGACAATGAGCGGCCATCTTTACGCAAGTTTTCTGGCAATGACGCTGGCGCTGCTGCCGCTGACGCCAGTGACCAACCAGGCCGTGACCAGCGGGGTGGATCGGGTGGTCACAGGCTCGATCCCTGGCGCCCCGGCCTCCAAGCCCGTGCCGCCCGCCCCAGCCCCGATATCAGCAGCGAGCGCGCCGCCGGCCGCCTTGACGGTTCCGGCTCCCGCTGCCGCCGTGACGGTGCCCGCTCCCTCCATGGCCGATCGCCAAGGCTCACCGGCGTTCCGGGCCGCGCTGGCGCAGCTGGTGGACGGGAATGCCGGCGCAGCATTCGAGCAGGCCAAGGCGCTGCCGAACGCGGCTGAGCGCGGCGCACTGCAATGGGCGGCCATTTCCTTCCACGGCAGTGAAGTTGGCTTTTCCGATATCAAGGGGTTCATGGCCGCTGCACCGGCATTCAGCGGCGGAACGGTCATGCGGGCGCAACTGGAGCGCGCATTGCTCGCCGCCCGTCCTGACGATGCCGAAATTCTCAAGGCGCTGGAAGAAGAGCCTTACACAACCGATGCACAGATTCGACTGGCGCAGGCTCACCTGGCGAGCGGCGACAAAGCGAGGGCTAAGGTGCTGGCCCAGCGGGTGTGGTCGGAAAATTTCCTGACGCGGGAACAGGAAGCCCGGGTGCTCGCCAAGCTGGGTTCGGTGCTCGACCGGGACGCGCATTGGGCTCGGGCAATGCACCTGATGATGCATGACCGGGCGCAAGGCAGCGAAAGACTGCTGCCCTTTCTGAGTGAGGCCCAAAAATCGCTCGTGGTGGCTCGCGCTGCGGTGTCGCGCGACGCGCCTAACGCCAAGGCCCTGCTCGACAAGGTGGACCCGGCGGTGCAGGACAATCCGGTATATCTGTTTTCGCGAGCCCAGCGGGCGCGGCAGTTCGAGCTCTGGGACGATGCCGTTCAGTGGCTGAACAAAGCTGAAGGAGAAGTGCCGGACGGTGCGGAGTGGTGGAGCGAGCGGCGCGGGCTGATCCGGCAGTTGCTGGCCGCCGGCAAGCCGGACCTGGCCTTTGCCGCGGCGGCGGGCTTTACCCATGGACCCGAGGGGCGACTGGTGGAGGCCCATTTCCACGCGGGCTGGATTGCGCTGTCGTTCCTCAAGGACGCCGCCACTGCCAAGACGCATTTTGCCGAGATGGCCCGCCACTCGACGCTGGCCGATACGGTATCGCAGGCCAATTACTGGCTTGGCCGGGCCAACAGCACGCTGGGAGATGATGGCGCGGCCAAGGCGGCTTTCGTGGCCGCTGCTGCGCATCCCAGCGCTTATTACGGGCAGCTTGCCCGGGCCGAGCTGGGGCAGACCGGCGCCGGCATCCGCCCCCTGCCCGCCTGGCGCAACAGCACGGCGCTGTTCGAGGCCAATGAAGTGGTGCGCGCCATCCGGCTGCTGGAAGCCAATGGCCAGCACGGCAAGGCGCTGACACTGCTGCGGCAGTTCGGTGGCGAGCTGACCCAACCCAGTGAATTGCTGCTGGCCGCACGGCTGGCGCAGGACATCGGCGCGCCCAATATTGCCATCGCCATTGCGACGGCCGCCGAAAAACAGGGCATTGCACTCGACCTCATGGCTTTCCCCAAGGACGAGCGCGTGCTTGAAGCCAAGCTGCAGGCGGATCCCGCTGCGGTGTTGGCGGTGGTGCGGCAGGAGTCAATGTTCCAGGTAGACGCGGTTTCACCGGTCGGCGCGCGCGGGCTGATGCAGTTGATGCCGGGTACGGCCAAGGAAACCGCCGGCAAGGTGGGCGTCGATTATTCGCCTGAGCGCCTGGTGCGCGACCCGGCTTATAATGCGCTGCTGGGTTCCACTTACCTCGAGGCGCAATTGAAGCGGTATGATGGCTCGCTGCTGCTAACCGCCGCCGCCTATAATGCCGGGCCGGGCAATGCCAATAAATGGATCAAGGCGTTTGGCGATCCGCGCGCAGATAATGTCGATCCGGTATTATGGGTGGAACTGATCCCCTTCCCCGAAACGCGCAAATATGTACAGCGGGTGATGGGCAATTACCTCGTTTATCGCGAGCGGCTGGGCCACGATGCCATTTCAGCGCGGCAGGCCCTGCGCAGCATTCGATAAGGGCGCCGATTTCGCTTGAGGGTCGGGTGGCGCGTGGCATAACTGCTTGACCTCAAGAGCATCGGTTTCATGCCCCGCCAGCGCTTTGTTCCACCCGACCATTCGGCTTTTGCCGCACTGCCCATCAGCCAGATCATCGCGCGGGACGCACCCATTGCCGTGCATGTACGGGGAGAGCTGTCGAGCCGACGCCTGCCCGTTCTCTGCCTCGCGGGCTATCAGCGAAACATGAGCGATTTCTCCGACTTCGCCGCGTTTTTTGATCGTTTCGACCAAGGTCGGTGGCCGGTGGTGCTGCTGGACCTGCCGGGACGCGGACGCTCGGGCAGTCCGGCGCGACCGGCAGATTACGGAGCCAATCGCGCAGCCGAAGACGTTGCAGGCGTGATGGCCAGCTTGGGAATCGACCGGGCCGTAATCCTGGGACAGGGTTATGGTGGGCAGGTGGCAATGGCCTTGAGCGTCAAGCATCCGCTGCTGTTGGCGGGAACGGTGCTGCTGGATGCCGGACCGGTGACGGATTCGCGCGGCATTGTGCGCCTGCGCAACAATATGGCGCATGTGGAAAGTCTGCGCGGCACGCGCAGCGTGGTGGCCAGCTTCCGGCGCATGCTCGCGGGGGACTATCCCGAACTCAGCCCCGAGCGCCTGGACTCACTGATTGGCCGCACGCATTATCTGGATCGGCGCGGACGGGCGCGGCCACTTCATGACCCCACCCTGTTCGAGGCGCTCAAGACCATCAGCTTTGATGATGAACTCGCCCCACAATGGCCCATGTTCGATGCGCTGCGATGCGCGCCCCTCTTGTTGCTGCGCACGCAATTAACCGATCAGTTGCGGGCTGAAACTTTCCGGGAAATGGCCCGGCGACGGCCCGACGCATTGGCGCTGACCATTGCCGGGCAAGGATCGCCAGCCCTTTTCGACCAGAACGAAGAAATGGAGGCCATCTCAGCTTTCCTTGTGAGTGTGAGCACCAGGGTGCTCGGCAAGGCCGCGTGAACGCGCGGGCCTAGTCGGGGATGGTCACGACAATGCGCCGGTTGAGGCGGCGGCCCGCCGGAGTGGTGTTGTCGGCAATGGGGTTGGCCTCGCCGTAACCGACGGCATAAAGCCGGTCCGGGCTGATGCGGCGCAGAATGAGCGCTTCCACCACAGCTTCGGCGCGGGCAACGGACAAGGCGAGATTGGCCCGTTCATCCCCATCCGAGTCAGTATACCCCTCGATATGCACCACGGCCTCTGGACAGGCGGCAAGATCCTTGGACAACTCGTCCAGAGCGTTTTGGGACTCAGGGGCGATCAGGGCCGCTCCTGCCGCAAAAAGGATGGTATTGCGGCCCGAGAACTCCGCCAGGGTGGCGCGGCAAGCGCCCAGATCGGCCTTGATCGTTGCTGGTGCCGGCTTGGGCGGCGGAGGAGCGGCAGGCTTTGCAGCCGGCGTGGGCACAACCGGCGGAGTTAGTTTGGCTGGAACAGGCGCGGGTGCCGGAGTTGGCTCAGGGGCTGGAACCCGCCCAGGTGTCGGCGCTGGCTCAGATGGCCGGGGCGGCTCGCTGGCTGGGACGGCGGCGGGTTCGGCTGCCGGCGGCGGTGGTTCGGCCGGTGCAGCTGCTGCCGGTGCAGGGACCGGGGCCGGTGACAGTTGCAGCGACCAGGCCTGCGCGGGAATGCGCCCGCTGGTGAGGGCGTCGTTGACCGCATCCGAGCTTGCAGTCGGCATCAACTCGCCTGCGAGGGTCCAGGTGGTGCCATCGAAACGGGCCGTGCCCGAGCGCAGCAGCGCCAAGGCGTCGATCCCCGCCAGAATGTTTTCACCAAAACCAGACGGTGCGCCCGGCGCGATGCTGGTTTGCAGGCTAGCAGCGGCGCCGGCACGGCCGAGCGCTTCGCGGCCCAAATCTTCGGTCGGCACGGAGCCGGACAGCAGAACGTCGCCGGCAACGGATTTGCTGGCCGACCAGTTGTATGGGCCGGGCGGAGGCAGTGCAATCTCGGCGCGCGCAAGCACCAGGCCTTCGGGCAAGCCGGCAAAGCTCTGCGTCAGCAAATCATGATCGTAACCGGAGCGGGCGATGCCGCTGAGCGTCACGATGTTCTGGCGGAGGGCAAAACGGCCCTCCCCCATGCGCTCCAGTGCCTTGAGCCCAAACTGCACGCCGCTTTGATATAGCTCGGGGGCGCCGCTTCCGAGCTTGAGCCAGGTGACATCGGCTCCAGGCGCTTCGATCAGCCGGGAGCGGTTTGCTTCATCGGGCGCATAGCCGTCAAACACAAGCGTGCCGCCGGGCTTGAGGGTGGCGGAGATCCAGTAATCTTCAACACGCGGCGACGGCAGCAAAACGATGGAGCGCGAGAACTGAGTTCCCGGGGCGGCTTGGGCAAAGGACGGCGCGGCCGCAGCCA
>JAQGKH010000288.1 GCA_028290225.1 Devosia sp.
ATGCGCGTTTGCCTGATCCCGTCAGGCCAGTCATCCAGATGCAGCGGCTTGTGAATAAGATGTTGCACGCCATGCACGACCACCGGCGTTGCCGAACCTTCTATGTTGATCAGCCCCTTCAAACGCAGGATTTTGCGCCCATGCGCGTGGATCAGCATGGATAGCCATAATGCAAAGCGCGACCAGACGATGGGCTCCCTCGCCTCGATCACGAAGGTGCGGATGTGACCATGTTGATTTGGGTCAGCGGCGTGATCGTGCTGATGCCCATGTTTGGCCTCTGTCCAGCGCGCCACTTCGGCCGAGCGAACGCCCGGATCATGCATGGTCTCGAGCAGCAAGCTCTCGGCCGGCTCCCCGGCTTCATCGAGCACCCGGACTTCGGCAGCCGGGTTCATGCGCGACAGCATTAGCTCCAGATCAGCAAGGGCCTGCGCACTGGCAAGATCGCTTTTGCTGATGATTATGCGGTCGGCTACCGCAACCTGATGGGCGGATTCCCTGTAGGTGTTGATGTTATGGATGCCGTTGGGCACATCCACCACCGTTATGACATTGCCGATGCGGAAATGGTATTTGAGCATCAGGTCGGCACTGAGGGTCGCCAGAATTGGCGCCGGGTCGGCCAGCCCTGTCGTCTCGATAACCAGGCGGCTGAACGGCTTCACCTCACCCCGGCGCATCCGGTCGAACAATGACAGGATGGTTTGCTTGAGGTCGACCCGGATGGTGCAGCAGATGCAGCCGCTCTTGAGCAGCACAATGTCGTCGTCCACCGATTCAACGAGCAGATGATCGATGCCCACCGAGCCGAATTCGTTGATGATCACGGCCGTATCGGCAAGCGCTGGCCTGGAAAGCAATCGGTTGAGCAGTGAGGTCTTTCCAGCGCCCAGAAAGCCGGTGATGACATTGGCGACGATCGGCTCGCGGCGCTCCGTCATCGCGCTCGCGCCTCGAACTTTGCCAAGATAGCGGGGTCGAGCGGATCGCAGGGATGTCCGGTCAGCTTTTCGGCCTCGACCCAGATCGCCCCCAGATTGTCGACCACCGCCGTTTTGCCCGTGCTGCTGCGCAAGGTGTAGCGCCCTGCCCAGCTGCCGAGCTTGAGGCCGAAAAGGGAGAGAATATCGTTGGCGGCAAGGGCGTGCATGTGCCGATCAGCTGCCGGCCGCGATATGCCGGCATCGTCAGCGTCTTTGGGGCCGCTGGTCCAGTGGTCGGCATGGTTGAGAATGCCACACAATCCGCACACGACTTCTCTCCGCTGGGTTTTCGCCGATCAGGACTGCGGCCGGGCCGTGCCGCTTTTCGGGAACCGGCGCGCAAAGTCCGTCGCGATATCCTCCATCGTCACGAACTTCACGCCTTCAAAGCCCTTCATGTACTGATAAAACCGATCATGCATCTGCAACACATGCGGCTTGCCCGAAACATCGGGATGGATGGTCAGCGCGAAAACAGCATAATCGTAGTTCTCGTGGACCCAGTCGAACTGGTCACGCCACATCTGCTCGATATCGCGCGGATTGACGAAGCCGTGGCTGTTTGGCGAGCTCTTGATGAACATCATGGGTGGCAGATCATCGAGATACCAGGAGGCCGGGATTTCGATCAGGTCGGATTCCTCGCCTTGCGTATATGGCTTCATCCAGGCCGAGGGATGCTGGGAGTAGTCGATCTTGGTCCACTCGTCGCCAACCGTCACATAATAGGGGTGATGGTCGTTGTGCATGAGCGAGTGGTCGTAGAGAATGCCCTTCTGCTTCAACAGTTCGTTGGTCTTGGACCCGAATTCCCACCAGGGGGCAACATAACCGCGCGGCGGCTTGCCCGCGAGCTTGGTGATGAGTTCGACGCATTTGTCGAAGATCGCTTCTTCCTGCTCGGGCGTCATCGCGATGGGATTTTCGTGGCTGTAGCCGTGCATGCCAATTTCATGCCCGGCTTCGGCGACCGCTTTCATCTCGTCCCAGAACGATTCAATGGAATGGCCCGGGATGAACCAGGTGGTCTTGATGCCCCACTTCTCGAACAGGCGCAGGAGTCGTGGACTGCCCACCTTGCCGGCAAAGGCGCCGCGCGAGATATCGCAGGGGCTGTCTTCACCGCCATAGGATCCCAGCCAACCGGCCACCGCGTCCACATCGACGCCGTAGGAAACCAATATTTCTTTTGCCATTTTCTTCCTCTTGGGTGTGCAGCGCCCGCTGGCGGGGTTGGAAAACTTGGAGCAATTCAGTCGCAGCCCGGCCGGTCTGGATGCAAGCCATGCCAGAACGGCGGCAAGCGAGCGACAGGTGTGGCAAGCTTCGCACCACCGTAGCGTTCCGTGAGCAGGAGCACGGGAGCGGGAGGGGTTTCAAGGTTCAAGCACGCCCTGCGACGGTACGCCTCCGGCGAATGGCGGGAAATGCAAGTTGGCCTTCCAGCCCGCGCGATAATCCCCAAAAAGGTCGAACCATTTCGTCATCAAGCACAAAGTTATCGGCGGCTCATCGATCAAAGCAACCCTGGGCGTCGAAAAAATCTCTTTCATTCAACGGCCAGTCAACACAAGGCAGTCCGTACCGTCAACGTCAAACAATGGGCAATTGGTGCTCAGAAAATGAGCTTAACGCCCACCATGATCACATGTTGACTTCCGGCCGCAGCACTTTTGCAGAGTCTATGCAGGGCGCGGCCAAGACGAGATGAGATTTGCTTGGCCGTGATTGGCAGCACGGCTGCCTCTTCAAGGAATGGGAACCCGAACCCCGCAATGCCGGCGCGAACCTGTGGAGGCGTGAAGGCACCGGGGCGCCTCCACGCCACTATCGTCAGGCGGAGCGAACTCCGGAGTGTTCGGCGACAGCCAGCAGCAGCTTGCCCGATACCTGCCGGGACTCCAGTTTGGCATACATGGCGTGCACGTCTTCAAAGGCATAAACGCCTTCGATCGGCACCTGCAGTGAGCCATCCGCGACAGCTTGCATGACCTCGCTGGCAGCCTTGCGCCAGGTTTCGGAGTTGAAATCCATATGCCCAAGGTGAAAGCGGGTGAAGGTGAGCGACTTGCTGACCAGCCGTTCCCACAGATTCGCATGGGGCCGCCCTTCAGCTTCGCCGAAGCTGACCACATGACCAAGCTTGCGGATGGTGGCAAAGCTCGCATCGAGAATGCTGCCGCCGGTGGAGTCGATGATCTTGTCCACCCCCTCGCCCTTGGTGAACTCTGCCACGACCGCGACGAAATCCTCCTCGCCACGGTTGATCACCTTGGCTGCCCCATACTCCAGTGGGCGGCGCTCCTTGCCTTTGGTGCCCACCGTGCCGATAACGGTAGCGCCAGCGCGCACGGCCAGTTGGGTCAGGTAGAGCCCGACGCCCCCGCCGATCGCATGAACCAGGATGGTGTCGTTCGGCTTGGTGACGCTCACCGAATGCAGCATGTGGTAAGCGGTCAATGCCTGGATCATGGACGCGGCGCCCTGCTCCAGCGTCATAGCATCAGGCAGCTTGAGTGTCCGCTCAGCCCGAACGACGCAGCGCTCGGCAAAGCCGCCGGCCTCCTCCGAGAATGCCGCCACCCGATCGCCAACAACAAAATCGGCAACCCCGCTGCCAATGGCGATGACCGTGCCGGCTACCTCGACGCCCGCCACCAAGGGATAGCCCTTGGGGTGGGGATAAGTGCCGTGGCGCATCATAGTGTCGGCAAAATTGAGACCGCCAAACGCGACCGCTACCACCATCTCGTCTGGCCCGGCCTGCACTTCCGGCACCTCCGTGAGCACCATGTTTTCGTCAGAGCTACCCGGCGGGTTTAACAGAATGGCGCGCATGAGCCTGTTTCCTATGCTGAAAATCGAATCCGGAGCTTTTTGAAAGTCCTTGTCTTGGCTAGCATGGCAGTGAGCGGCCTCACATCTCAAAACTGCAATAATTCCAGAGACGAAATGTTGGCAGTTCCACCTTCCCGACGCTGACAGCAAACGTCGTTACTAGATCGC
>JAQGKH010000290.1 GCA_028290225.1 Devosia sp.
TCAGGCCGTCCAGCAGGGCGGCGGCGACGGGGTCTACGCCGGGCAGGTCCTGCATGAGGCGGAAAGTGGTGGCGACGAGCCCGCCCCGGCCGACACGGCGCTCGGCAATAGTTGCGGCGAGCTTGTGGACCCAGCCGACGACGAGGCCTGCATGGACCAACCCGTCATATTCCCAGTGTTTGAAGCTCCCAAGCACATGGCGCGGAACGACGCGGTCATAAGCGAGGTCCAGCATGGGGCCGCCGGGCAGCGATGAAAATGGGCCGCTCCGCTTGATCCAGCTGAAACTCGCGATCCAGTCACCCCGCCATATCGTCCCTTGCCGGGGATGGAGAGCGACATTGGGCAGCTGGCTTTCGTGGCCCATATGGTGGCCCGGCTGTTCGTCGTCCACCGGCATGCTCGGGGGCTCGCGCAGCGGACCGTCCGAGCGCAGGTTCTTCTTTTTCTCGAGCTTGGGGTCGGACAGCACCAGATAGCGGGCGCCAAGGCGCATTGCCTCGATGTCGAGGGCGTCAAGCTCCGGGGCAACGATCACGTCGGCCTGGTTGGCAGGGACGACGGTGTAGCCTAACCCCTGCAGAAAGGCCGCATGGCTGCCTTCCTTCGCATGCAGACGAATATCGCCCGGCGCGGCGCGGGCCGTGAACACCGAAAGATCGACGCTGTTGCGCGCCAGTTCCCTTTCATCCGCACGCAGGATGAAAGCAAGCCTCGCCAGCCGGGTGCTGGCATATTGGGGCAGCACCAACTGGGTTGGGGTGAGATCGGCTACTTCAAGCGCACCGGTTGGCGGCACCGGGATGGTTCCGGACGGGCCATCCTCCAGCGCCCATTCGAGCACCGCGCCCGCTGGCACGCTGAGGCCGCCGGTCGCCACCGCCACGCCGAAGCTGAACAACTGGCCACACCAGCCGGAATAGCGATCAACGCGAGGGACGATGGCGAGGTCGGCATTGATCTCGGCAAACCGCTGGTGAAAGACGCGCGGATTGCGGCAGATATCCAAGAGGCCATTGGCCTCCCAATGCACATCGGTAATCTCGGTGATTACATAGCCTTGGATCGGCTGGCGGGCCCGCATAGACTCGATCTGGTATTTGAGATTGTCGAACTGATACCACTGCACCTTATCGATAAAAGCGTCGAAGCTGCCGAACACCTCGGCCATATGATAGGCGCTGAAGCGCTGCTGGACGCCATGGGGATAGGCTGCGCCATCGCCCCAGCCAAAGCCGGTTTCCATCCACCAGGGCTCCGAGCCATCGGAATTGGCGACCTGCTTGGGATTGGGCAGGCCCCAGACGCCGAATTCCGAAACGATCAGCGGCTCGTCGCCCCGCCGTTCGGCATCGCCATGCTGGGAAAAGGTCCAGTCGGCGCCGGCAGCAAACTCCTCGGTCAGTTGTTCCCACTCGGTCCGGCGCTCGGGCACGGAGCGGTAGTAATGATAATCATTCAGGTCAGTTTTGACGTGGAAATTGGGAATGCAGGGCGAGTTATCGACCACGAGGCGGGCCGGGTCCTTGGCCTTCAGCCAGTCAAACGTTTCCTTAAGCCAGGCGCGATGGTCGGCGTTCTCGATCAGCCGGGTGCCCCAATCCTCGTTGATGATGGTCCAGCAGATGATGGAGGGATGATTGCCGTCGCGGTCAAGAATGCCTTGCATGGTGTCGCGCATGCGCCGGGCCGAGGCTTTGGTGAAGCTGCCTACATTGGGGATCTCGGTCCAGATCAGCATGCCGATCCGATCCGCCACTTCGTAAGAGCGTGGGTCGGGCACCTTGATGTGGCAGCGCAGCAGGTTGAGGCCCAGTTCCTTGGATTTGCGGAAATGATCCTCGATGAACTCCAGCGAAGGGGGCGTGCAGATGCCCTCGGGATAATAGTCCTGGTCCAGCGCGCCGCGCATATAAAGCGGGCGGTCATTCAGGAAGAGCTTGCCGTCGCGCGTTTCAATTTTGCGGAAGCCGAAACTATGGGTGGTGCGGTCGTCCAGGCGCGAGCCCTCAGCAACATCAACCTGCAACTGGTAAAGCCGAGGCGTGTCAGGGGACCAAAGCACCGGCTCGGTCACCGCGAGCGTCAGCTCAAATTGTCCTTGCGCCGCTCGACCATTCCCGGTGGCAACCACCTGACCCGTGCTCGACAGCACCGAGACGGCAACGTCGGCGTCCGCAGAAAAGGTCAGGCGCGCCCGGACGGCGCCGCCATCGGGGTCGGCCTCGATGGAGCAGGCGGTCAGATGCGCGACAGCGCGCCGCTCCAGCGTCACTGATTGCCAGATACCGCCCAGTGGACCGTACCAGCTTTGCTTCCCATGCGGGATTTCGGCAAAGGCATGGTCGGGATAGTTGAGCCGGTCACCCGAAGGCAGGGTGGCGGTCACTTCCAGCCGGTTCTCGCCACACGTTCCGGGCGGCAGCACCACCTCGAAGGGCAGGTAGCCCCCTTCATGGCTACCAATCCGTTCGCCATTGAGATTGATCTCGGCAAGATAGCTAACCGCTCCGAAGCGGAGCACGAGCGTGCCATCGCCCCACTCGGCGGGTACCGTAAAGCTGCGGCTGTAGGTGGCTCGGCCTGAGGCATAGCGCAGGTCGGGGAACTCGGCCTGCCAGGGATTGGGGACAGTTGTCAGGCGTGTTTGCGCATCCGACTCGTGCTGAAACGTCCACTCACCATCCAGCGACAGGACCACACGCAATCCCTCGCTGGCATTCTGGGCCACAACCGTCATCTTGTCCTCTCCAGCCGCGTGCGAAGGTAATAGGCGCCGGCTTTGTTATTTCTTC
>JAQGKH010000295.1 GCA_028290225.1 Devosia sp.
CAAGAAACTGGCTTCGTGGTTGATGAAGCCCGTTCCTTATACGATCCTGCTTGCTCGACAAAGCGCTCTATGGCTCGCGATGGCGCAGCAGGTAAATGTCCATGATCCAGCCATGCTGCAGTCGTGCGGCCTGGCGCGCTTGCAGAATGGATTGCGCGACATCCCCCACTCGCCCGGCGATGGTGATCTGGTCGGGCGTGCCCAGATAGGCGCCCCAGAAGATTTCGAGTTCCGGATCCACCTCGGTAAAAGCCGTTTGGCCATCCAGCATGACGACGCTGTCTGCTGCCAGACCAGCTTCCCCCAGCCGCCGCCCGGTGGTGATTTGCACCGGCTCACCGATCCGATTGAGGGCAATGCCATGAGCGGCCGTCAGCGCCTGGATGCTGGTGATTCCGGGAACCACTTCCACTGCAAATTCACCTTTTGCGCGCAACGGATCGATGATCCGTAGAGTGCTGTCATAAAGACCCGGGTCACCCCAGACCAGAAAAGCGCAAGTGCCGCCATCCGTCACGTGCTCGGCCAGCAGTTTGCTGAAAATTTCCCGCAGGGCCGAATGCCAGTCGGCAACTCCCTGGCCATATTCGGCTGCTGTATTGCGCCGTGGCACGGTGTACTCAACGATCCTGGGATTTTCGAGATAGCGCTCGCAGATGTCGCGCCGCACTTTCGCCAGTTCGGACTTCTCAGCGCCTTTGTCGGGAATAAACAGCACCTGGGCGCGCCGCAGGGCATTGATGCCTTGCACCGTCAGATGCTCAGGATTGCCCGTGCCGATGCCTACAACAAGGATGGTCTTCACGCATGCTCCTCCGGGTCCCCACCAAATGCCACGGCCCTTGCGGTGGGGGCAAGCTTGAGAGTTTGTGCCGGTGTGAGCGAGCACTCAGCCTTCTTGCTTGCACGGCTTGACCTTGCCACGTTGGAAACCCCCACACTCGCTGTTCCGATCAAAAAGGAGCTCCAGATGAAGTCACTTGCTGTTGTTTTTTGCGTAGCTCTTGCGCTCGGCGCCCCGGTGCTGGCCCAGGAGCATGCCGGGCATGGCATGGCCGCTAGTGATAATGGCGCAACGGAGGCTTTCAAGGCCGCCAATATGCGCATGCATGCCGCCATGGAGATCGAATACACCGGCAATGCCGATGTAGATTTTTTGCGTGGCATGATCCCCCATCACGAGGGTGCTACGCAAATGGCGCGGATCATCCTCCAGTACGGCCAGGATGCTGAGATCAAGGCGCTGGCCGAAAAGATCATCGCCGACCAGGAAAGCGAGATTGCCTGGATGAAGGCGTGGCTGGCCGGGCACGGTCAGTGAAACAATGCCCCGCCAAGTCGGCGGGGCAGGGGCCTTACGCGGGTTCCGGCGTGTAGCCGGCCTCGCGTATGGCGGCTTCGCCCTTGGCGCGGTCGCCACCAAAGCTGACCTGGTGGGTGCCCAGGTCCACGGTGATCTCTTCGCCCGGCAGCGCCTCTTCAAGCGCCTTGCGCACGGTGCCGACGCAATGGGCGCAGGTCATGTCGTTGACGCGCAGTGTGGTTTTCTCGCTCATCTCAGTGTCCTTGGTGAGAGTTAGGTCCGGCCAGATCATCCAGGATCGGGCAGTTGGGTCGATTGTCGCCGCCGCAGCAATGGGCCAGGTGTTTAAGCGTCCCGACCATCCCCTGCAGCTCGGCAATCTTGGTTTCAAGTTCGGCGATATGGGCGGTTGCTACCGCCTTGACTTCGGCGCTGGCGCGGCTCTTGTCCTGCCAAAGGGCCAGCAGGCGGCTAGTTTCTTCCACCGAAAAACCCAGGGTTCGAGCTCGCTTGATGAAGCGCAGCACATGCACCTGATCCGCGTCATAAACGCGATAATTGCTGCCGGTGCGCAGCGGCGCTTCGATGAGCCCTATCGATTCGTAATAGCGGATCATCTTGGCCGATATGCCCGATGCTTCAGCAGCCTGGCCGATATTCATGCGCTTGCTCCTTGCAGCGACGCAGGAGCAATGCCGCGAAGGCGCTGCGCATTGCCAATCACAAAGACGCTCGACAAGGCCATCGCCCCCGCGCCGATCATCGGCGACAAGAGAATGCCCAAGCCAGGGTAAAGGATGCCCGCGGCAACCGGGATCAGCACGACATTGTAGGCAAAGGCCCAGAACAGATTCTCGCCGATATTGCGGATGGTGGCGCGGCTGACAACGATGGCGTTGAGCACGCCTTTAAGCTCGCCGCCCAGCAGCACCACATCGGCGCTTTCAATCGCCACATCGGTGCCCGTGCCTACCGCGATGCCGATATCGGCAGCCGCAAGGGCAGGGGCGTCGTTGATGCCATCGCCCACAAAGGCGATCTTGCCGGCACCCTGCCGCAGGGACTGAAGGGCCTCCACCTTGCCCGCCGGCAGGATTTCGGCGCGCACTTCGTCCATGCCGAGCTGGCGCGCGATGGCCTGGGCCGTGCGCTGGTTGTCGCCGGAAATCATCGCGGTCCTGATCCCCAGCCGGTGCAGTTCCGCAATCACCGCAGCGCTGGTAGGCCGCACCTTGTCGGCCACCGCAGCTACGGCTGCCAGCTGGCCATCAACGCCGATCAGAATGGGCGTCTTGCCCTCGCTGCTCAGCTGCTCCAGGGCTCCAGCGAAGGGCGCCGGATCGATGGTGTCGAGTTGGCCGACATTGCCGACCAGCACGCGCTTGCCGTGCACCACGCCGCTGATGCCCTGGCCAGCCGACGCCTTGAAGTGCTCGACGTCGGGGAGTGACAAGCCACGCTGCTGCGCGGACGTCAGGATCGCTGCGGCGATAGGGTGCTCGGAGTGTTGCTCCACAGCTGCCATGAGGGCAAGCACATCGTCCTCGTCAAAACCCTCGGCGACCACAAGGTCCGTCAGCACTGGCCGGCCTTGGGTCAGCGTACCAGTCTTGTCGAATGCGACCACGCTGACCTCGCGCAGACTTTGCAGCGCCTCGCTCCGGCGAAACAGGACGCCCAATTCGGCGGCGCGGCCCGTGCCGACCATGATCGAGGTGGGAGTCGCCAGCCCCATGGCGCAAGGGCAGGCGATGATCAGCACCGCAACAGCATTGACGAGGCCAAACAGGTAGCCCGGCTCCGGTCCCCAAATCATCCAAACGGCGAAAGTCACGACCGCTGCGACCATCACAGCCGGCACAAACCACAAGGTGATACGGTCCACCAGCGCCTGGATCGGCAGCTTGCCACCTTGGGCGTCCTCGACCATGCGAATGATCTGCGCCAGCATGGTATCACTGCCCACCTTGGTGGCGCGAAAGGTGAAGCTGCCCTCCCCGTTGACCGTGCCACCGACCACGAAAGCGCCCTGCGTCCTGTGGACGGGGAGGGACTCGCCCGAGATCATGGATTCATCGATATGGCTTTCGCCACTGGTGATTTCGCCATCGACCGCGATCTTTTCCCCCGGTCGAACCAGCAGCAGATCGCCTGCAACAACCTCGGCGACTGGCACCTGTACCCAGGCCCCCTGCCGCTGCACTTGTGCGGTCCTGGCCTGTTGCTGCAGCAGGCGCGCAATCGCCGCGCCGCTGCGGCCCTTGGCCAAAGCTTCCAGCCAGCGACCCACAAGGATGAGCGTCACGATCACAACGGCCGCTTCAAAATACACATGGCGTGTGCCCGCCGGCAGGAGCTGCGGCGCAAAGGTGACCACGGTGGAATAAAGATAGGCAGCGCCGGCACCCAAAGCGACGAGTGAGTTCATCTCGGGCGCGCCGCGCAGCAGCGCAGGGATGCCATGGGCAAAGAACCGCCGGCCCGGAACAAGCAACACAATGCTGGTCAGGGTGAAATAAAAGAGGTGCAGCAAATGCTCGGGCAGGAGGTTCATCACGGCCATGTGGATGGCCGGCACCAGATGGCGACCCATTTCCAGCGCAAAGATCGGCAGCGTCAGCACTGCCGCCAGCACCACATCGCGACGAAGTTCTGCCGCGTCTTCCTCATGATGGTGGTTATGATGGGCCCGCCGCTCCGGGGCAGGCTGGCCGGTATAGCCTGCCTTGGCAATCGCTTCGAGCAGCGGCTCGACTGCGGCGCCAGGGCTTAGCTCCACCGTCGCGCGTTCGGTTGCAAGATTAACCGCGGCAGCCGCAACGCCCGGCGCCTTGAGCAAGGCCCGCTCAACCCGCGCGACGCAGGAAGCACAGGTCATTCCTTCTATATCAATGGCAAGTGGCCGGGTCTTGAGTGTCTGATCGGTCATGATTTCACCTCGCCAGCCCTATGTAGGGCTTCCCATGATGGTAAGGTCAAGGGACGCTGCGCAATCTTTTGTGGAGGCAATTGTGAAGGGGAGATAAAGCGACTGCCCAATTAGTTTGCACTCAGTGCATAACGGATGTGCAGCGAGGCGCGGTTCTAATCAATGCGCGGTGGCACTACATAGGGGGCAACAAACCGAGGAAGACACCAAATGAACATTCGCCAGTCCATCCGCAACTACGTTCAATATCAGCGCACCCTGCGCGAGCTGAACTCCCTCGATGCACGCCAGCTCAATGATCTGGGCATCACCAAGAGCGACATCAAGAACATTGCGCTCGGCAAGGGTCTCTAAGCTTTACTGCATAGTCAATCTGCAAGGCGTCCTCTCGGGCGCCTTTTATTTTGCCTTAACGAATAAGCTCTGCGGCCTTGCAGCTCAAAGCTGCAATTAGATCTTGGGGGCGCATGCAGATCTGCAATCCCCGCTGCCCGCCGTTGAGAAACACCGTTTCCTGCAGCCCAACCAGTTCCTCGACGCGGGTGGGCACAGCTCTGCGCTGCCCGAAAGGGCTGATTCCGCCCACCTTGTAGCCGGTAAGTCGCTCGGCATCGGCCGGCTTCATCATGCGGGCCGATTTGCCTCCAAAGGCGGCAGCAAGCTTTTTCATGTTCACCTCCTCGTCGGAAGGCACGATGACGCAGACCGGCTTGCCATCCACCTCGGCCATCAGCGTCTTGAAGACGCGCTCGGGCGCAACGCCCATCGCCTCGGCGGCCTGTAGTCCGACCCGATCGGCGTCGGGGTCATAGTCGTAGGTGGCCAGCGTGAACGCTATGCCGGCCCTAGACAGGGCGAGTGTGGCAGGCGTGGTCTTGTACATGCGGTTCTCCCCAACCCCAAAACCCATAAGGATCAAGGGCAGGGAGAACAAGAGGTGCCGGGCTGCCCCGGAACCAGCGGGCATGAGAGCTTTGCATCAGACGATACCGCCCGAGCCGCCTTCAACCGCAGGGCGGATTTGGGCAACCTTGCCGCGGTAGCCCGAAGCACGATACGCGCCCAGCAGGTCGATGGCTCCGCCCTTGTCTAGGCGCGCCATGGCCAGAATCGGTTCCACATCGGTGCGATAAGCCAGGCGCAGCGCCTGCGTTGCCGCCAGCGCGTCATTGGCGTCTTGCGCTTCCTTGAGGCCGTGACGATCCACCAGCAGCGCCTGCGCATAGGCCCGCTGCACGTCCGAAGCCGACAGCATCAGCGATTCAATAGGATCGGTCACATTATGCGACTGGTCGAGCATATGGGCCGGGTCGAAATCGCTGTAGCGATCCTCCGCATCAACCAGCTCGTTGAACACGAGGAACAGGCGATAGGGATCGATGGAGCCGGCGTCCAGATCGTCGTCTCCATATTTGGAATCGTTGAAGTGGAAGCCCCCCAGTTTGCCGAACTGGGCCAGCCGCGACACGATCATCTCGATATTGGTGTTGGGCGCATGGTGCCCAAGGTCCACGAGGCAAAAGGCCTTGTCGCCCAGCTCCTTGGCGATGAGGTAGTTGGTCCCCCAATCCTGCACGACAGTCGAGTAAAAGGCAGGCTCATACATCTTGTGCTCGGTGTAGACCCGCCAGTCCTCGGGCAGGGCGTCATAGATCGCCTTGGACGAGTCGAGGTAGTGCTCGAACTGAGTGGCGAAATTGACCTGGCCCGGAAAGTTGGAACCGTCGCCGACCCAGATCGTCAGCGC
>JAQGKH010000308.1 GCA_028290225.1 Devosia sp.
GAGCAGGCTTGCTTCCTCGATATCGGAAACAACAATCCCCAGCCCTTGGCGGACAAGAAACGCCGCCGTTTCCGTGCCGGCCACCGCGATGGGAACGGCCCCATGCAGACACCCTTCGTACAGACGGTTGGGCAACAGCCACGCTGAATTCTGCCCGGCCTCGAAGAAGTCGATCGCCCAGCTCAAATCGACCTCGGAATAGATCTGCTGCAGGGCGGCGGCCGCATAGGGGCCGAGAAAGCGCAGATGGCGTTGTTCAGACACTTGCCCGTGAAAATCGCGAAACTCGGTCAAGGCGGGCTTGCCGCGCAGCACCACTTCGACGCGCCCATCGCAGCGTGCCGCCAAGCTCGAAAGCGCATCCAGCGAACGCTGGCATCGAAGCGCCCCGAACCAGCCGATGCGGATCACGCCATCCCGGGCGCGCATCCCCGGACGGAGCGGAACTTCGGTGCCGTCGAGGGGCACCTTGTTCTCCACCAACAGGGTTGGCAGCTTGCTGTGCTGGTCGAAATAATGCTGCAGGAACCCCGGTGAACTGGTGATCAGCAGCGCCGCGTGGCGAGACCAATGCTGCTCGGCCCAGCGCAGGCCGTGTCCGACGAGATCCTGCCGCAACAGCAGGCGGTGAATGTCGAGCGATTCATACACAAGCTGGGGGCGGCGCCCCCAGTGCGCTTGCAACCGCCGCGCCAGGGGCAGCATTTCGAGGTTGCGCGCGATGATCAGGTCGGGACGCGGGCGGCTGCCGAGCCGCGCGGTGATGCCGGCCAGCCCGCCCAGCACCGCGGCGATGCGTTGGGAAAACCGCCCATCAAAGGTTTGCCCGAGCGTTACCTGATACTGCACATCCAGAGCGGCAGGAGCCGAGCCGCTACGCAGGAAACCCGCTGCTGCCACCGCTGCGCCGCCTGCCCGCAACATGGCGATGCGGCGCGCCACGGCCGGATCGGCCAGATTGGGAACCAGATAAAGAATGGTCAGCATGCCAGAGGTCTCCAGCAGCAGCACTATTGCAAGGACAGGCCAGCGCAAGCGCTAAACCACTTACGCGCTCACCCCAGACCGGTCTGCCACGGCATGCTCTCGGGTGTTCCGAGACGGCGCCGAGGCACTATTTGTCCGCGTCGAGCTTGGCCTCGACTTTGCGGCGGCTGTTGCCGACCTCGTCGACTGCTTCCTTAACCGCGTCCTTGGACACGCCTTCCTTGTGTGCCTCGTATCGAACCTCATGGTCCTGCCCACCCGCAACGCGCGCCCGATCCTGGGCCCGTCCGCGGGTGCTATGCTGGTTTGCCATTGCAGCCTCCTTGCTTGGTTAGCCCTCAACGCTCACCGAAGCGCATGTTTCCATTGCGGGGCAACTTCGGCGCCCACTTCATGATCGATCGCTTGACCTATGGGGCAGGGGGAGGCGAGGGTGCCCCGAAAGCAGGTTCATTCCAAGGAGATCGAAATGGGCGAGTTCATCAAACTGACGGCAAGCGATGGCGCTCGCATCACCGGCTACCAGGCGGCTCCCGCAGGCGAGGCCAAGGCCGGCGTCGTGGTGATCCAGGAGATCTTCGGGCTCAATCATCACATCCGGGCCGTATGCGACCGTTTCGCGGCGGAGGGCTATCTGGCGGTCGCACCCGCCATGCAGGATCGCTGGGCACCGGGCTTTGAGATCAATGATTATGGTCCGGACAATTTCGCCAAGGCGCGTGAATTCTTTGGCAGCTTCAACCCTGAACAGGGCTTGGCCGATGTGGCGGCGGCAGTGGCCGTGGCCGGCCAGGCGGGCAAGGTCGGCATCACCGGCTATTGCTTTGGCGGCATGGTGTGCTGGCGCGCCGCTCATGCCGGCCTCGGGCTTGCCGCCGCCTCCGGTTATTATGGTGGCGGGGTGCCCAACTATCTCGATCTTGCGCCCACCATTCCCATCGAGATGCATTTTGGGGACCGCGATACCGGCATTCCGCTCGAACAGGTCGAGCAATTGCGCGCCCGCTATCCCGAGGTGCCCGTCTATCTGTATCCGGCTGGGCACGGCTTTTTCAACGATGAGCGTGCCGCCAGCTTTGATGCAACGAGTGCTGCCACGGCCTGGGAGCGAACCCTGCGCTTCTTCGCCCAGCATTTGAGCTGATGGCCCAGCAACAACCCGCCCGGGCCGACGCAGCCCAGGTGCGGCTGCTTGCACACTGGCAATTGCTCCAGCACGATCTTGCCGCCGCTTGTGCCGCGCGGCTGTCGCTGCGCAAGGCGTGGCTGGCGGCTGTGTTGCTCGACCATCTGCCCGATCGCATCGCCGAAGCGTGCCGCAGCGCCAATCAGCCATTGCCGCATGGTGCTCCCGACCTGCCAGCTTACCGCGCCACCCTGCGGTCCCGCTCGCCCGCCCTTGCATTGTTGTTCGACCTCGTCGCCATGCAGCCGCAGGGGCCAGGTCTGGAACTGCGCCTTGAAACAGTGCCGTACCAAGCGGTCGGGAATCTGCCCGTCGAGGAGTTCATGACCAGCCTCTACAACGACCACCAGGTGCAACGGCTGATGATCACCAGGCCAGACAGGAGCGTAAGCCTGGCGCATGAGCTGTTCGCCGAGGCGATGCATGATCTGGGCCAGGACCTGCAAGGCTTGAGTTGAGGGCTCCCGGCGGTGTGCCCGATATCCGAGAGTCCAGGCTATGATGGCAGGTGAGGAAAGCTGGTGCTGCCCAAGAGGATTGAACTGTTTGGAGCGCAATAGAAGCAATGCCTTAAACGGCGGGTTGTGACAGCGTTGCGCGCGC
>JAQGKH010000323.1 GCA_028290225.1 Devosia sp.
CCGCGCCATGGAGGAGTTCGACACCCTCGGCAGCTTTCTTGAACATATCTCTCTGGTCATGGACCGGGACAATGCGGACGCCGCCGATGCCGTCACCATCATGACCCTCCACGGCGCCAAGGGCCTCGAGTTCAACACCGTGTTCCTGCCGGGCTGGGAGGAAGGCACCTTTCCCAGCCAGCGCTCCATGGATGAAAGCGGCCGCGCCGGGCTCGAGGAAGAACGGCGCCTCGCCTATGTCGGCATTACCCGTGGCCGCAAGCGCGTCCGCATTTCCGCCGCCCAGAACCGGCGCATCCACGGGCTCTGGCAATCCGCCATCCCCTCGCGCTTCCTTGACGAGCTGCCGGCCGATGCCGTCGAGGTCAAGGACACCGGCTCATCCTATGGCGGCTACGGCTATGGCGGTGGCGCGTCTTCGCGCTTCAACAAGGCGGACCCCTTCGAAAGCGTCTACCAGACCCCCGGCTGGCAGCGCGCCCGCGCCCAGCAGGCCACCCGCAAGGGCGGCGGTCCCATGACCATCGAGGGGGAACTGGTGGCCCGTTCGGTGGACCTGGGCTCGGGCTCGGCTTACGCGCGCGGCGAGCGCGTCTTCCATCTCAAATTCGGTTATGGCGTTATCAGCGACATCGAGGGCAACAAGCTGACCATCGATTTCGAACAGGCGGGCCGCAAGAAGGTCCTCGACAGCTTCATCAAGAAGGGATGACCCGATGATCATATCCACTACCCCAACGCTCGAAGGCCGCCCGATCCGCGAATATCGCGGCATCGTCACCGGCGAGGTGATCGTCGGCGCCAATGTGTTCAAGGACCTCTTCGCCGGCATCCGCGACTTTGTCGGCGGCCGCTCCGGCGCCTATGAATCCACCCTGCGCAAGGCCCGCGAACAGGCCTTCGACGAACTCGAGCACGAAGCCCGTCGCCTCGGCGCCGATGCCGTAGTCGGCGTTGACATCGATTATGAAGTGGTGGGCGACAGCGGCTCCATGCTGATGGTCTCGGTATCGGGCACTGCCGTCAAGCTCTAGTCGTCTACCGCCGCCTGTGGCAGGAGGCCCACCCCGCCCAACGGCTCGGTTTCGAAGCGCTCGCCAAAGCCGGCAATGATCGGGCGTGCCCGCGCGATCATCTGCTGCACCTTGGGCAGCTGCAACGAGGCCGCATGGCTTTCCTTGTTGTCCCACACCTCGGTGACCCAGATCCCGTCCGTGCTCGCCGGATCGATCGCCACCACATAGCTCAGGCATCCCGGCATGTTGGCATTGCCCTCCATCAGGATTTCCAGCAAGTCTACCCGCTTGCCGGGCGCCGCCAGCATTTTTCCGATCAACCCGTACATGGTATTCTCCTCGCCAACGCCCTAGAAAGGGCGAAACCCGTCCTGTGTTACCGGAACCCGTCATGTCCGTCGATCAACTCTCCACCCCGCTGTCCAAGGACCATGCCTACAAATTGGTCGATGCCGTGATGGAGCGCGACGATCTGGCCCTCACCGCTTCCGCCCATGAAAACGAAGCCACGGGCGAATGGTTCTTTGAAGCTGTCTGCGATTCCCCACCCGATCTTGAAGCCTTCACCGAACTGGCTCGCCAAACGCTGGGCGGCGCCGTCCAGTGGAACGTCACCCGGCTCGATCCGGAAGTGAACTGGGTCGCTAAATCCCTCGAAGGCCTGCCCCCGGTGATCGCCGGCGGCTTTTATGTCTATGGCAGCCACCACGAAGGCCCCATTCCCGGTGGCCTCACCCCCATGCGCATCGAGGCCGCCCAGGCCTTCGGCACCGGCCACCACGAAACCACCACCGGATGCCTTGAAGCCATCGACCGCGTCCTCAAGCGCCGTCGTCCCCGCCGCCTGATCGATGTCGGCACCGGCACCGGCGTGCTCGCCATTGCCCTGGCCAAGCGGCTCAAGACCACGGTGATCGCCAGCGACATCGACCCGATCGCGGTGTCCACCACCATCGACAATGCCGCCATCAACGGCGTGTCGCGTTTCGTGCTGCCCATTGAGGCCACGGGGCTCAATCACCCCACCATCGCGCTGGGCGCGCCCTATGACCTGATCGTCGCCAACATCCTCGCCGGTCCGCTGATGGCGCTGGCGCCCGCCATGGGCCGCGTGGCCGAACCGGGCGCTTCAATCATCCTTTCGGGCATTCTCGAACACCAGGCCCGCGGCGTCATCATCGCCTATGCCCGCCAGGGCATGATCCTGACCCAGAAGCTGCAGCGCAAGGACTGGACCACGCTGATGCTGCAAAATCGCTGAGCCACAACGGCCGCCCCCAAAAGCAAAATCCCCGAACTGGCGGTTCGGGGATCGTCGAGATCAGCTGTGAAAAGCCTGCAGCAGCCTTATGGGCGCTTGGTGAATGCGCCGATCAGCTGGTGCTGCATGTGGTAGCTGACCTGACGGCGCGATTCACGACCGCGGGCATCCACGACGGAACCCAGCGCCCTGCGGAAGTCGATCTTGTTCTCGGCCATTTTCTTCGCTCCATGCACGTTGACGATGAGGGATCACCGTCGAGCCCTTATCTAGGCGCCGCCGGGGCCCGCAGTAAGGCCCCCGGGCACACACCAGCCATGCCGAACCTGCAACCCAGGTTACTGCGCCCTTAATTGCCGGCCCCGTAGCAAGATCTGGCGCGCCGCGCCTTCCAACCGGCTGGCGGGCCGCTAGAATAAGCTTAGAACTGCGCCGCCCAACCCTGCGCCCCAGGAACCGCCATGACCCCGACGACCTTCCCGCCCGCCATCTTCCAGAGCTTTGCCGAAAAATCCGATCCGGCCAATGTCGCACCCCGGTTGGCGGCGCTTCGGGCCGAGATGGTGCGGGCTGGCGTGCAGGGCTTCCTGATCCCCCGCGCCGATGCGCATCGCGGCGAATCGGTACCCCCCAGCGAAGCGCGCCTCGCCTATGTCACCGGCTTCACTGGCTCGGCCGGCATCGCCGTGGTCGGCCCCGAGCGCGCGGGCCTGTTTGTGGATAGCCGCTACACCCTCCAGGCTCCGGCCCAAACCGACACCAACCTCGTGACCGTGCACGAAGTCGGCCAGGGCAGCCTTAGCAGCGAGATCGCCAACTATGTGCCGGAAGGCGGAGTTCTCGGCTACGACGCCTGGCTGCATACCCCCGCCGAGATTCGCGACCTCTCCGAACGGCTTGCAGGCCGCGTGACCCTGCGCGCCGTTCCCAATCTGGTGGACGCGATCTGGACCGACCGCCCCGCGGCCCCCGATGCGCCGATTACGCTGCGCTCGGACAATCTCACCGGCAAGTCCAGTGCCGCCAAGCTCGATGATCTGGTAGCCACACTGCAAGCCGAAGGCGCCGATGCCGTGGTGCTGAACCTGCCCGAATCCATCTGCTGGCTACTCAATATTCGCGGCAGCGACGTGCCCAACGCGCCCTTCGTGCTCGGCTATGTCACGGTCGATCAGCAGCGCAACACCGCCCTTTACGTCGATGCGTCCAAGCTCACCCCCGAGCGCCTGGCCGCCATTCAGCCCATCGCCAACTTCGTCCATCCGCTCAGCGATTTTCCCGCAGCCCTCGAGGCTCTCGGCAGCGCGGGCAAGCGCGTACTGGTCGATCCCGCCACGGCGCCAGAAGCGGTTGCCGCCGCTCTCAAATCCGCCGGCGCAACCCTGGTGGAAAAACGCGACCCGGTGCTGCTGCCCAAGTCGCGCAAGAACGACGCCGAACTGGCCGGCATGCGCGAGGCTCACAAGCTGGATGCCGTGGCACTGGCCAAGTTCCTCGCCTGGTTCAAGTCAGCCGCGCCGGCGGGCACGCTGACTGAGATCGACATCGTCACCGCTCTCGAAGCCTTTCGCCGCGAGGAAGCATCCTGCCTTGACGCCAGTTTCGATACCATCTCGGGCGCCGGTCCCAACGGCGCCATCGTACATTATCGTGTTTCGGAGAAAACCAACCGCACCCTCGCCGCTGGCGAACTGATGCTGGTGGATTCAGGCGCGCAATATCTGTCCGGCACCACCGACATCACCCGCACCATGGCAACGGGCCCCGCCACCGACGAGCAGCGCGACCGCTTCACCCGGGTGCTCAAGGGCATGATCGCCATTTCAACCGTGCGCTTCCCCAAGGGCACCTCCGGCGCCCAGATCGATGTTCTGGCGCGCCAGTTCCTGTGGCAGGCCGGCGTCACCTACAACCACGGCACCGGCCACGGCGTCGGCGCCTTTCTGGGTGTGCATGAAGGCCCCACCGGCATTTCATCGCGCTACACGCTGCCTCTGGAGGCGGGCTCGGTGCTCTCCAACGAGCCCGGCTACTACAAGACAGGCGAATACGGCATCCGTATCGAAAATCTGATCGTCGTCACCGACAGCGCCGCCGCACCCGGCTTTCTCGAGTTCGAAACACTGACCCTGGTGCCCATCGACAAGGAACTGATCGAGCCCTCGCTGCTGTCTCCGAGCGAACGCGCCTGGCTCGACGCCTACCACGCCCGCGTTCGCGCCGAAATCGGCCCCCATCTCACCGCCGAGCCGCGCGCCTGGCTCGAAGCCGCCACCGCTCCCCTTTAAGCTGGACACCCCGGCCAGACACCGCCCTTCTGCAGTTTCTAAGTCTTCGCCCATCACCAAAACTACCAACCCCGCGGTCGACACCCTCCCCTTGACGGGGAGGGAGCAAGGGTGGGCGTCTCCCAAGGGCCGGCAGACCATGCCGCCCAGCCAAGCGGAACTCCCCATCAACTCCCCGGCCGGGCGCGGGGGATGACGCCAACCGACACCAGCGCCCCGCCATGGGCAAGGCGCCGCGACTGTGATCAGGCCGCGCTCAATCCGCGGCCTGCGCTTCGGCAAAGATCTCACTCAACCGGTAGGCATTGTCCGGGTTGGCTGAGGCAACATCATCGATCTTCCAGCCGCCGTCCTCGAACACCAGCTCATAAGTGAGCTCGGTCGGGTCGCTGAAATTGGTGAAGCTGACTTCAACTGTCGCCGTGTCGCCCTCGATGAGCGGCTCGCCGATGGCGAAATCCGTGAGCTCATAATCCTGGCCGTTCACATAAGGATCGAACTCGATGGCCCCCATCTCGCCCGCAGGCGTACTTTGGGCATCGGCTTCATAAAGCGCGTTCAACCGCTCAGACCGGAAAACGGCATCATCCTCGGCGAACTCGCCCGAGAAATAGGGCTCATAAAAAGCCTCCAGCAAAGCCTCGGGCGTATCGTAACTCTGGGCATGAGCTAACCCGCCCCAGGCCAGAACCACACTCGCCGCCAGCAACACCAGACGCATGCTTTTTCCATTCACCAGTCAAGGCAGGGCCGATCACCCCTGCGCGCTCACCAGCACCATGCTCGCGACTACGAGATTTGTGCAAGCCCCCATCAAGGCGCCACCCGCTCGAACCAGTCGTCTTCGCTGATCACTTCCACGCCCAGCTCTTCGGCTTTCTTGAGCTTGGAGCCAGCCCCCGGCCCCGCCACCAGGATATCGGTTTGCGCCGACACCGAAGCGGCGACCTTGGCGCCCAGCCGTTCGGCCATGGCCTTGGCTTCCGAGCGCGTCATCTTTTCCAGCGATCCAGTAAACACCACCGTTTTACCGGCCACCACGCTATCGGCGGCAATCACCACCACATAGGGCCTGGGCTTCACTTCCTTGAGCAGCTCGTCAAGCGCCTGGATGTTCCGCTCATTGCCGAAAAACGCCAGCACCGAGGATCGCACCGTTTCCCCGATGCCGTTGATCTGGGGGAACACCGCGCTGATCTCGCCTTGGTGGCTGGCCGCATCCACCGCCGAGTCGCGTAGCGCTTCAATGGTGCCAAAGGTCCTGGCCAGCAGCGCCGCCGTGGTTTCCCCCACATGCCGGATCCCCAGCGCAAAGATGAACCGGTCCAGCTCCGGCTCGCGCCGCGCATCGATGGCATCGAACAGCTTGCGCACGGAAACGGCGCCAAACCCTTCCACGTCCTTGAGCTTTTTGGTAGAGCGCTCGTCGCGCGCCCGCAAGGTGAAGATATCGGCCGGCCGCGCGATCCGCCCTTCGGCATAGAACAGCGCCACCTGCTTGTCGCCCAGCCCGTCGATATCCATGGCGTTGCGGCCAACGAAATGCTTGAGGTTCTCCACTGCCTGCGCCGGGCAGATCAACTCGCCGGTGCAGCGCCGCACCGAATCGAGCTTGCCGGTTTTCTCGTTGATCTCGCGTAGCGCCTCGGACCCGCAGGCGGGGCAGATATGGGGATAAACAAAGGGCTCGGCATCGGGCGCACGCTGCTCGATCACCACATCGACGATCTGCGGGATGACGTCACCGGCGCGCTGCACCACCACCGTGTCGCCGATGCGCAGATCCACCCCATTGCGGATCGGCTCGCCATTGCTGCCCTTTCCCGCAATATAGTCTTCGTTGTGCAGCGTCGCATTCTCCACCACGACGCCACCGACCGTTACCGGCTGCAATCGCGCCACCGGTGTCAGCGCCCCTGTGCGCCCCACCTGGATATCGATGCCCAGCAGCACTGTAGTCGCCTGCTCGGCG
>JAQGKH010000328.1 GCA_028290225.1 Devosia sp.
ATGCCGTCGATACGCTCCCGGCGCAAGGTCCTGGGCACCCCGTAAACCATGCCGTGGAACTCGAGGTTCTCTCGGACGGTCAATCGGCCGTCCAGACTCGAGGTCTGAAACACCACGCCCAGATTGCGGCGCACGCGCAGCGGGTCGCGCAACACATCGGCCCCACCAACCTTGGCAGTGCCGCTATCGGGCCCCAGCAGGGTGCATAAAATGTGCAGCAAGGTCGTCTTGCCAGCGCCATTCGGGCCGAGCAGGGCGAACACTTCCCCCCGCCGCACCGTAAGGCTGACGCCGTCCAGCGCCAGGTGACGGCCATAGCGTTTGCTCAGTTCGTGCAACTCGACGGCAGGTGTCATGGACTGGAGGGCGCCGAGCCGGGCATGCTCAATTGGGTCAGCAACTCGTCCACCACCCCGTCCGCTACCAGGGCGGCAATCGCCTGGTCGATAGTGTTGCGCAAGAAGGTGTCCCGGCTCAGCAACACGCCGCCAATGGCAACAGGCGGCAGGCTGAGTGGCGCCGGCGAGGCGATGATCTCGAGCGCCGCAATCTCGGCCCGGGTCTTGCTCAGGGCATAAAAGGATGGTCCCCAAACCAGGGCAGCTGCCGCTTCCCCACTCAGCACCGCTTCAAGCGCCTGCAGGTCCGTGCTCATGGGAAAGCGCCGCCAGCGTTGCTCGGCCGGGCGCGCATTGTTGAACTGAACCAGCCGGAAATCAGCGGCAGAGCCGATCGTAACGCCGAGCACCTCTCCGGGGGCGATGTCGCCCAGGGTTGGCGGAGTAGGGGCCTTGCCGACAAAAACATAGCCCGTTTCATAATAGGCGCGGGTCACGGTGACCCATTCCGGATAGCCGCCGGCAAAGAGCTTGAAGCCGAAATAGATCGCACAATCGGCAAGAAGATGGCGGTAAAGATCGTTGAACTCGGCCCGCTCGTTGGTGTCGGCAACCACATGCATCTGTGGCTCGAGCAGCAGGCTTTCGGCTATCGCCTGCCCGATGGCCTTGTCGAACTCCCAACCGGGATCACGCGGATCAACGCAGAAGCGAAATGAGTAATCATCGCTGGCCCTGCCGTATTTTTCCTCGTCGGGAAGGCTCGGACGATCTTGCGCCACGATCCTTGGGCTCAGGCCGACAACAGCGATCAGGCAGCAGGCAAGAACCCGCCCATGGCGGCCGAGGCGGGTCAGCATGGTCATTGGCTGGTTCCTTGGAAAGTCGCGGGCGCCGCAGCGCCCGCGATAAATCAGCCTAGTTTGCGGCGGATGCGGTTGCCGTTTCCGTACCTTCGGGCAGGGCAAACACCCACAGCACGGAGCCGGCGGTCGGCACCACCAGTTCCGGCGTCAGCGTCGCCACCGAGCGAGCCTGGCTCGAACCGTTGCCGACGGCCACTGCCACATACTGCTTGCCATCGGCTTCATAGCTGACGGGGAAGGAGTTGATGGCGTTGTTGGTGCGCAGCTTCCACAAGACATCGCCGGTCTCGTCGTCAAAGGCATAGAACCACCGGTTCCAGTCCCCACCGAACACCACGCCGCCCCCGGTCGGCAGCAAGGCCGAAACCATCGGAGCGCGCTGGCGGTGCGACCAGGCCGTTGACTGGTCAACCAGGCTCACCGCATCGACCCGGCCGATATTGCCATCGCTGCCTTCAACCGGGATACGGGCAAAGGTCGCGCGACCGCCGCCGGTGTAAACCTGGCCGGCATCAAGTGGCTGTGGGGTGGTGTTGGAGCAGAACTCGTTGAGGGGCAGATACAGCATCTGGGTACGGGGGCTGTATGCCGTTGCGGGCCAGCCGCGACCACCAGGATCGGCCGGGCAGTTGAGTGTCGTCTCGCCCAGGTGAGGAATGGATTCCTCATTGATGGTCTTTTCGCCGGTTTCCTGATCGATGGAAGCGACGACGTTCTGCGGCACGGTTTCCTTGGCCCACAGCCACTCGCCATTGGTGCGATCCAGCGACTCGATGATGCCGAGCTTGCCGGTGGTCACCACCTGCTTGCGGTCGGTGCCGTCATGCGGCAGATCCACCAGGATGCGCTCATAGATGTAGTCCAGATCCCAAGTGTCGTTCTTGAGATACTGGTGGTACCACTTGAGCTCGCCAGTCTTGGGGTCGAGCGCCAGAGTGGAGTCGCTGTAAAGAGCGTCGTTGGTGACGCCTTCTTCGTCAGAGGCGGGCAGCAGGCCGCTCATTTCAGCGATCCAGGGATAAGGCTGGCCGACCCCGGAGAACACGGTATTGGTTTCCGGATCATAGGAGGCAGCGAGCCAGACCGAAGCACCATAACGGCTTTCCAGTGGCAGGCCATTCCAGCTCTTGTCCGCTTCGCCGTCGCGAGCAATGGTGTGGAAGCGCCAGAGTTCTTCGCCGGTTTCGGGATTGTGGCCGGTGATAAAGCAGCCGCCGGGCTGGGCATTGCCGCAACCCGTCATGCCCTGAATCACCACGCCATCGGCAATCACCGGGCCGGCGGAATAGCGCCACCCCTTGTTCCAGTCGGCAGGTTGCACATCCCACACCAGCTGGCCAGTCTTGGCATCCAGGGCGATGATGTGGGTGTCCGAGGTCGCCAGGATGATCTTGTCACCATGGATCGACATGTTGCGCTTGGTGGCCGTGTTGCCGGTGCCGGCAGCAACTACCGGCTCAGGCAGGTCGCGGGTGTATTCCCACAACAGGTCGCCCGTGGCGCCATCCAGCGCCTGCACCTTGTCGAGGTTGTTGTGCACATAAAGCACGCCGTCGTGAACAATCGGCGTGGTTTCGGTTGCGCCCGGCGTTAGCGACCAGGTCCAGGCGACACTCAAGTCGCCGACATTTTCCTTGTTGATCTGCTCGAGCGGGCTATAGCCCCAGCCATCATAGGTGCGGCGCCAATGCAGCCAGTCGCCATCCGCGGGGTTCAAAAGCATCTCGTCGGTGACCGGGGTATAGGAATCGAGTCGCGACGAGGTTTCTTGAGCAGTGGCAATGCCAGATGCCAGGATAAGCAACGAGCTCGCCAGCGCTGACGAGGCGAGCAGTAACCGCTTTTGCATTATAGTGTTCCTCCAGTAGGACGCTGGTGCCCGATTTTCGTTGCTGGCTGTTTTGCCCTGGGCGACGCAATGGTTTGGCAGCGTTAAGCAATCATGCATCCCAATTCTCAGCCTCGTCAACCATCGTGAAACAGCTCTGGCGATCGATTTTCTGCCTGCGTCGATCAAAAGGACACCGCTTTGAAATGCCGCAACGCGCCCACACAGCAGTTATGCCGCCTCGGGCGGGCGTCTCGGTGGGATTTACTTTGCAAGCATGCGCAACGTCGCATGCGACTAAAGTATGAAGCTTTGTTTGGCGCCTGATCTTTGGCAAGCCGCGGCGGTACGAAAAAATCATTGTCCCACGCGGCCGATTGCGCCACGGTTGCGTTTCAAGCAAGTCGGACCGGTGAAGTTCGGCAACAGTCCGCGATGCTTCAAGGAGGATTTTATGCAGCTTCGTACCCTTGCCATGATGGCGGCACTGGCCGGCCTGACCGTCGCGCCGGCCAAGGCCCAGGAAGATCTTCCCAAGGCCAGCTTCACTGCTGCCCAGGCGGACGCGGGGCGGGCCGAATATCAGAAAAGCTGCCTCGATTGCCACGGCGCCAATCTTGATGATGGCGAATTCGGCGGCCCGCCCCTGCGCGGCAGCAGCTTTGAAAGCACCTATTTCGGCTTCACCGCCGATGGGCTCTATGGCTTCATCAAGACCGCCATGCCGCCCGATCGCCCCGGCCGCCTGAGCGACAAGACCTATGCCGACGTTACGGCCTATATTCTCTCCAAGAATGGCGTGCAGCCCGGCGCCAATCCGCTACCGAGCGATCTTGAAGCTCTGGCGGGGCTGGTGATCGAGAAGTAGCTTGCCGGCGCTGGCGAGCATTAGGCGCGGGGAATAGGCTGGTGGCTGCTCCCCGCGGGCAGCAATGGTGATCGTGCGATCTACCGAAGTGGCGGGTTCTTGTTCGCCTAAGCGTTTGGCGATCCCGGCAGGACTCGAACCTGCGACAAACAGCTTAGAAGGCTGCTGCTCTATC
>JAQGKH010000330.1 GCA_028290225.1 Devosia sp.
AGATAGTTGGTGGGTTCGTCGAGCAGCAGCAGGTCGGGCTGGCTGAACAACACACCCGCCAGCGCCACGCGCATCCGCCACCCGCCCGACAGCTCGCGCGTCGGCGCCATCTGCCGGTCCTGCTCGAACCCGAGGCCCTTGAGAATGGATGATGCCCGCGCTTCGGCGGTATGGGCATCGATATCGGCGAGCCGGATGTAAATCTCTCCGATGCGGTCCGGATCCTGGGCGGTTTCGGCCTCGGCCATCAGCGCTGTGCGCTCGGTATCGGCCGCCAGCACCACGTCGAGCACGCTTTCATCGCCCGCCGGTGCTTCCTGCGCCACCGCGCCGATCCGCGCCTTCTTGTTGAGCTCGATGGAGCCGGCATCGGGATGGATATGTCCCTGGATCAGGTGAAACAGCGTGGTCTTGCCCGTGCCGTTCTTGCCCACAAAGCCGGTCTTGGAGCCGGTGGGCAGCACCACGGAGGCATCCTCGAACAATTCACGGCCCTGGATACGGTAAACAAGATTATTGATGGAAAGCATGGCGGGCGTTTCTGGGTTTTGGGGGCAGGGACATGCGCCACGGGCTCGGGGCCGGCGCGGCGGCGCCTTTGCAGAACATATGTGTTGGCTGCTGGATAAAGTTAAGTCGGCCCCATGGCAACCGCCAGCGGCGCATGGCCGTGCCGCTTTGTCGCGCATCCACATCGGCGCCATGGGCGTTGGCTGAACATAACCCTCGTGCGAAAGGATATCTCATGAACCGTTATGCTCTCAGCCTCGCCGCCGCTCTGGCCCTCGCCACGGGCGGCGCGGCCTTCGCCCAAGCTGCCCCCGAGCTCGACGAACTTGATGCCGATCGGATCAGCCCGACCCAGGTCGAGGTTGAATTTGAATGGGATGGCAGCTCCTGCGACCAGGTCGGCACGGTGCAACTGGGCGAAAACGCCAATGGCGTCCTGGCCCTGAGCTTCCCCACCACCACCAAGGCGGAAGTGTGCACCATGCAGATCGTGGAGCACGAGGTGAAGCAGACCATTGATGCCGATCAAAGCGTCACCCAGGTCAATGTCACCCTGCTCAAGCCCGACGGGACCGTTGCTGCAACCGGCACTGATGAAGTCGAGGACGATTGACCCAGCCCCGGCCGCGCTCCAGGCGAGCGCGGCTGTCTTGTGTCCGACCAAGACTGCGGTTAAGAACGCGCCACCTTCCAACAACAACAATCAAGGGATCAGCCCGCCATGGCGCTCGAACGCACCTTCTCCATCATCAAGCCCGATGCCGTCCGTCGCAACCTGATCGGCAAGATCATTGCCAAGTTCGAGGAAGCCGGCCTTCGCCCGATCGCCCTCAAGAAAATCCACATGACGCGCCAGCAGGCCGAAGGCTTCTACGCCGTCCACAAGGAACGCCCCTTCTTTGGCGAACTGGTCGAGCAGATGATCGCTTCGCCCGTCGTGGTCCAGGTGCTGGAAGGCGAAGGCGCCATCCTCAAGAACCGTGAAGTCATGGGCGCCACCAACCCGGAAAACGCCGCTCCCGGCACCATCCGCAAGGAATTCGCCCTCTCGATCGGTGAAAACTCGGTGCACGGCTCGGACGCTCCCGAAACCGCTGCCGAAGAAATCAAGTACTTCTTCTCGGACGAAGAGCTCGTCGGCTAAACCCGACAGCTCCCTACACTCGCTGTCATCCCGGCCTTGAGTCGGGATCCATCCTGGGATTTCGCCACACTACACCATCTCAAGCTGGACCCCGGCTCAAGGCCGGGGTGACAACGCGGCGGTTCTGTGCTCTAAGCGTCAAGACAGCCTTCGGGCCGCCCACCGGGCGGCCTTTTGCTTTGCTCCGGCTATGGTGCACCAACCACCACGGCGTTGTTCCTGCCAATGCAGGAACCCCCTTTACCCCTCCGCGACCACCGGCTCCCTGCCGCGCGGCCATGACGCCAATGATTGGCGGCGTCCAGAAAGCCCATGATGCCTTTGCCTGAAACTATTCTCGCCCCGCTTGCCCGTGCCCTCGCTGCCAAGGGCTATGAAACCCTCACCCCCGTTCAGTCCGCCATCATCGAGGACGAAACCGCCGGGCGCGACCTGCTGGTTTCCGCCCAGACCGGCTCGGGCAAGACCGTCGCCTTCGGCATGGCCATCGCGCCAACGCTGCTGGGCGATGAAGACCACTTTACCTCCGTGGGCGCGCCGCTGGCGCTGCTGATTGCACCCACGCGCGAACTGGCGCTCCAGGTGCAGCGCGAACTGGAATGGCTTTACGCCGAAACCGGCGCCAAGACGGCCTCCTGCGTCGGTGGCATGGATGCCCGCACCGAGCGCCGTGCCCTTGAACGCGGCGCTCACATCGTCGTCGGCACGCCCGGCCGCCTGCGTGATCACATCACCCGCGGCGCCCTCGACATGTCCGCGCTTCGCGCCGTCGTGCTCGATGAAGCCGATGAAATGCTCGACCTGGGCTTCCGCGAAGATCTCGAATTCATTCTCGATGCCGCGCCGGAAGATCGCCGCACGCTGCTGTTTTCCGCAACTGTGCCCAAGCCCATCGCGCAGCTGGCCAAGACCTTCCAGCGCGACGCTCTGCGCATCTCGGCCAACAACGCCACCGAGCAGCACGCCGATATCGACTACAAGCTGATGCTGGTCCCCGCCGCCGAGCGGGAAAATGCCATCATCAACACCTTGCTATATTTCGAAGCAGTCAACACCATCGTCTTTGCCTCCACCCGCGAAGGGGTCAAACACCTCTCGGCGCGCCTGCATAATCGCGGCTTCGCTGTCGTGACCCTGTCGGGCGAACTCTCGCAAGCCGAGCGCACCAATGCGCTCCAGTCCATGCGCGATGGTCGCGCCCATATCTGCGTCGCCACCGACGTCGCAGCACGCGGCATCGACCTGCCCAATCTCGATCTGGTGATCCACGCCGATCTGCCCACCAATCCCGACACCTTGCTGCACCGCTCGGGCCGCACCGGCCGGGCCGGGCGCAAGGGCACCTGCGTCATCATCTCCCCGATGCACCGCCGTGCTGTGGCCCAGCGCATCCTCAAGACCGCCAAGATCGACGTCTCGATGATGGCGCCGCCATCCGCCGAGGAAATCGAGGCGCGTTATCGCGAAAGCATTCTTTCCAACGAGATGTTGAGCGCTCCTGTTGCCGAAGAAGAAGCCGCTTTCGTCGCCCAGCTGCTGGAGCGCCATGCTCCGGAAGCCATCGCTGCCGCTTACCTGCGCCAGCAGCTCGCCGCCCGCCCGGCACCCGAAGACGTCTCGGACGTCCCGGTGTTCGACAAGCCCGGCGACAAGGACCCCCGCACGCGCGAAAAATTCGAGGGCGGCACCTGGTTCAAGGTCACCGTGGGGCGCAAGCACAAGGCCGAGCCGCGCTGGCTCTTGCCCATGCTGTGCAAGGCCGGCAACGTCACCAAGACGGCCATTGGCTCCATCCGTATCTTTGATACCGAGTCCCTCTTTGAAGTCGCGGCCCAGAAGGCCGACGCCTTTGCCCGCAGCGTCGAAAAGAACGGCTCGGGCGAGCGCGGTGTCACCATCGCCCCGGTGGACGCCCCCGGCGAACGCCGTGCCGGCCCCCCGCCATCGCAGCGCCGTCCGGCCGGCCCGGTGGAACGCTTCGACCCCGATGCTCCCCGTCCCGAACGCGCCGACCGCAAGACGCGTTACGGCTCGTCCCAGCTCGAAGCCGATGACTTTGCCCCCGCCGCCGCTGGCGGCTGGGATCCCGCCGGCCCCGGAGCCCCGCCGGCCGGCGCCGGCGCGCCGCCCGCTGCCGACAAGCCTCGCGCGCCCAAGTCCAAGGCTCCCCCGGTCAAGGACAAGGGCAAGCCGAAATGGGCTGGCAAGGCAGACGGTGCCGTTGGCCGGCTCCAGGGCAAGGCGCCCAAGTCCAAGGATCACAAGCCCAAGCGCAAGCCGCAGGTCTAGCCGCAGCAGAAGCTGCCTCGCTGGCCTTCATTCTCAATGTTTGGTTTAAGGAGCTTCCCTTGGCGGCATCCCGAGATCAAGGCCGATGTCGAGGTGGCCAGCGCTGGAGCCGGCACCGGATGGCGACGCCAGGACAAGGGCTTCCCGCTGGTGCTCCGGCAGG
>JAQGKH010000043.1 GCA_028290225.1 Devosia sp.
GACGAGTTCGCCGAACTCGGAAGCCGGCAAGAAGGCAGGCGTGAATCCGAGGCTTTCGGCTGCTTCCTGGAACTCGGGCGAAGCGGTGGCGGCCTGGGCTGCCGCCTCGAGCTTGGCGACCACCTCGGGTGGCGTGCCGGCGGGCGCCGCCAGGCCGCGCCACATCACCGAGTTGACGCCCTCGGCACCAGTGGAAGCGCAGGTTGGCACATCGGGTGTTTCGGGTGCAGGCTCGGCGCTGGTGACGCAGAGCAGCTTGACGTCACCGCTTTTCACATGCGGCGTGAACTGGCTTGCCCATTGCACGGCGACGTCGATGCGACCGGCAAGCAGCTCGGCAGGCGCCCGCCCTTCCCCATAGGGAATGTAGACGACTTCCAGCCCGGATTTGGCGAAGAGCTCGGCGGAGGTGAGATGGGTGAAGGAGCCGATCCCCGAGATGCCGACCTTGAGAGGACGGCCCTCTGCCTTGGCTTTTTCAACCATGTCGGCGAGCGTCGCCCAGCCCGAATCGTTGCGAACGGCCACTACGGGCACTTCCATGCCGATGCGGGCGATCGGCTCGAAGGCCTCGTGGCCGAACGGAAGGTTGCCCTGGTAATGGACGGTGGAGATGGAGTTCGAATTCCACACGATGTTGTAGCCATCCGGCGCGGTACCGTTGACATAGGAGTAGCCGATTGCGCCGCCGCCACCGGGCCGGCTGATCGCCACCACCGGCTTGCCAAGTTGCTTGGACATCAGGTCGGCCAGCACCTGCCCGATCGCCTGGGCACTGCCCCCGAACAGAACCGTCATTTCAACGGGCTTTTCGGGGAATTGCGCCATGGTCGGGGCGGAGCCCAGCAGGCTCAGGGCGAGAACACTGAAACAGGTCGAGGCATATTTCTTTACAGACATGAAATCCTCCGTCGCTTCTGGTGTACGCAAGAAAGCATCAGGTCTTTGCCTGCTTGCCTTGCTGGGCATTATTGCCCGCCGTCACCGAATTCGTTCAACCGTGCTTTGCTGCACGGCCTCGATCGCTGCGTTAGTCGCGCCCGGATGGGCTGCGTTCTTGCAGCTGTGTATGGCTCGCATGCCAGCCCTGATTGCGCCAGCCACCGGCCCGCGCAAGTCGCATCCCCGCAAGCGTCACCTGTTTGCACAGATGGGAAAGCGAACCGTCAACCGCCGTACGGCACGGGATGCCGGCACCTTCCAGGGCGCGGCGCGATGCAATGGTGCATGTAGTCCCAGGAAGCGGCAGGCGAGCTGCACCAGTCCCCAGGTTCTAACCAGTAGCCTCCTTTAACCCAGAATTCTTCCAGCTCTCGATCGGCTGAACGGGTTTTCTACCGCAATCGAGTAAACGTCCGCGCTTGACTCTAGTCAACGCGCTCGGCGTCCATTTCACATCGTGAAATCGGCGGTTAGGGCCCGAAGAGGGGAGCTGGAGCCCGCCAAAACGCGAACGGGTCCGTGCAATACACGGACCCGTCCACACATCCAATAAGGCGATGCTAGTGCTGGGCTACATAGGTTTCGGTGCCCTGATCGATGGGGTCGGGCTGCGCCCGCCCTTCGAGAATGGCGTTGGCCTTGTCCACATCCACCGCGCCAACCCAGCGGCCGACAACGAGTGTCGCGATGATGTTGCTGGTCAGGTTGGTTGCCGCCCGGATTTCGGCCATGAAGCGATCAACGCCGATCAGCAGGGTCAAGGCGGCGACGGGCAGCACACCGATTGCCGGCATGGTTGCCGCCAGGGCAATGAAGCCACCGCCGCTGACGCCCGCAGCGCCTTTGGAGGTCAACAGCATGATCAGCAGGATGGTGAACTGGTGAGCCATGGTCAGTTCGGTGTTGGTGGCATGGGCCATGAACAGGACCGCCATGGTCATGTAGATGGCCGTGCCGTCCATGTTGAACGAAAAGCCGGTGGGCATCACCAGCCCGGCAACTTCGCGCTTTACCCCGAGGCCATGCAGCTTTTCGAGGCTGCGCGGGATCATGGTTTCAGCCGATGTGGCGGCAAACACCACGACGATCTCATCCTTGAAGTAGGCCAGAACCCTGAACAGGTTGAAACCGGCGAGCTTCAGGAATCCACCCAGCACCAGCACCACGAACAGAATGCTCACGACGTAAACCGCCAGCACCAGTTCGCCCAGGCTCAGCAGCGTGCTCAAGCCGTAGGTGCCGATGGTGAAGGCCATCGCACCGGCGGCGCCGAGGGGGGCAAAGCGCATGATGATGCCGACCATGCCGAACAGGCCCGAGGTGACCAGCTCAAGCGTATGCACCAGCGGCTTGGCCCGATCGCCCAGCTTGCACAGCCCCAGGCCGAACAGAACGGCCACGAACAGCACCGGCAGGATGTCCCCGGTGACGAAGGGCGACACGAAGGTGGTGGGAATGATGTTGATGAAGAAATCGAGCAGGGATGAATGCTCGGCCTTTTCCACATAGCCCGAGATGGCGCTGCTATCGAGCGCGGCCGGATCGGCATTGATGCCGCGACCCACCGGCCAGAGATTGCCCACCAGCATGCCGATCAGCAGGGCGATGGTGGAGGCGACCTCGAAATAGATCAGCGCCTTGATGCCAATGCTGGCGATCTTGCGCATGTCGCCAATGGTGGCGATGCCCACAACGATGGTCATGAAGATGATGGGCGTGACGATGACCTTGATAGCGCGGATGAAGACGTCGCCCAACGGCTTGAGGTGCACACCCAATGCCGGCTCGAAGTAACCGATCAGGCTGCCGATGATGACGCCGATGATCACCTGGACATAAAGCTTGCTGAGCCAGCGCATGGCCGTGGGGGTACGATGCCCCGCGCTGCCGATTGGTAAAACTGCGTCTTGAGACAATTGGTCCTCCCTCCGAGGTCTAAACTGCACATTTGCTATGAGCACTCCCCTCCTCATGGGGAGCGCACCGCCAGCCGTCACCGCTCACCGCCTTTCGGCGGTGCTGCATGCTCGCAAATGGTTGGTGACGATATGCTCGCTGGCTCGATGCCATGGCTGCTGCACATGGGATGGCGAGGTCGTGATCGGAGGGCGTCGCCAACGCCACTGCAGGCCCGATCGATGGAGAAAAAAGGGCGGCGTTCCCGGGCGGGAACGCCGCCGCCGGATTATTCCGCTGCCTTCATCTGCTCTTGGCTGAAGCGGTTGCGGACCACCACCTTGATGGCGTCCTCGACGCGATCCTTGGCATAGCGCAGGGCTTCGGGCAGATCTTCCATGGCGAAAGTGTGCGTGTGGATCAGCGTGGCGTCGAAACGCTTTTCACGCATGAAGGCCTCGGCACGGTGCGTGGCGCTCTTGCCTTCGCCGCGGATGCCGTAAACATAGATGTTGTTGCGCACCAGATAGGCCACATCAACCGGCACGGCTTCGGATGGGAACGCCGCCAGGCAGATCTTGCCACCCCGGTTGAGCATCTTGGCAGCTTCGTTGACCGCATTGGGGGCGCCGGAGCACTCCACAACATAATCAACGCCCTTGCCGCCGGTCAGGCGACGCACCGCTTCCACGGGATCCTCGTTGCGCACATTGATCACGTGATCGGCGCCGAGCTTCTTGCCCATTTCAAGGCGATTATCGCGGGTGCCGGTCAGGATCACGGGCGATGCGCCCAGCGCCTTGGCCACGGCCGCACCGAGCAGGCCGATCGGCCCGGGGCCGGAAACCACCACGCTTTCGCCGGCCACAAGGCCACCCAGTTCGGTAAGGCCATACATGGATGTCCCGGCGGTGACCACGAGGGTGGCTTCCTCGTCGCTCATGGTGTCGGCGACATGGATCAGGGTGTTGACGCTGTTGATGGCGTATTCGGCAAAGCCACCATCGGTGGTGAAGCCGTTGGCGCGGTGGCCCTTGTCCACGTCGCCGTAGTTCTTGCCGTAGTTGTGGCAGGATGTGTACATGCCCTGACGGCAGCGCTTGCACTGGCCGCAACCGGCATGGATCTCGACGGTGACGCGATCACCGATCTCGTATTCGTCGACGCCATGGCCCAGCGCCACCACGGTGCCCATATATTCGTGGCCCGGGGTGAAGTTCTTGTTGAAGGGCGCGCCGCCCTCGATCATGGCCGGGGGGCCGTGAGCGATGATCTCGAGATCGGTGGCGCAGATGGCCACGGCGTCGATCCGGACCAGGACTTCGGCCTTTTTGGGCGCCGGAACCGGCTTGTCGACAAGGGTCAGCTGACCCGGATCACCCAGCACCCACGCCTTCATGGTTTCTGGAATCGGAAAGTCCTCATGCGTACGAACGTTTTGCGGCATGGTCATGATAAAGTCCTCCAGCTGCCAATCACACGTGATCAGCTCGACGAGTTGCACACCTACACGGGTCGATGAGCAATATTACGGGAAAATGGGGAGCGTCATACCCAACAGTCCATCGCTCTCTTTTTTACACAGAGATACAAAACTTTGCGCTAGACTTGTTGCTTCGCTCTTCCCCATCCTGCCACAATATTATCTTTGCCCTTTTAGGGGGGTCAACCGCGCGGTCGCTTCTTTCATGATATGAAAATATGCCGGCTGCGGCAGCATTGGCCAGACCTGGTTGCAACAGTTTGCCGGCTTGCGCCGCTGCGGGTTACATCCTCGGCATCACTGACGTGCGGCCTTCGCGGGGTTGGTACCGGCTGCCCGGGACAGGCCCTTTTTGCATGATCGATCATGGTGCTAAGGCCTGCATGCGCAACGCCCCAGCCATATGATCCGGAACTGCCTTCGCCGCGGGGCGGTCGCATGACGATCCACCGCGAGCGCGCCGTCCCGGCATCGCGGCACGATCACCATTCAGTGTGGGGATGAACGGCCATGCCGCCGCCGCCAGTTAAGGCAGGCACGAGACGGGTCTGCATGGAACTGCACCGCACGCGCCGTGCCGGGCCCGCGCCGAGCGGCCCGAGCCGTGACAGAACGCCGTTGTGCGGCTAGCTTGCGGTCACGGGCATGCTCCAGCCGTTCCATGGGGCGCTGCAATCCCGCCAAGCTTTGCCAACCGAAAGCGTCACCTTGCTTGATCATCGCCTTACACTGGCCCGCGACGGGATCGCGGCTCGATCGCTGGAAGGCATCGTGCCGGCCGAGCGCTACCTGGAAACGACGCTGCACCGCACGGTGGTGCCGGCGAGCGCGTTGCGACGCGCGCCCTCAGCCACGGCCGAACAACTCGACCAGCTGCTGTTCGGCGAAGTGTTCGAAGTGCTCGAGCAGGCCGATGGCTGGGCGTTCGGGCGGGCGGTACGCGATGGCTATGTCGGCTTTGTTGAGGCCCGCGCGCTGGGCGGCGCGCCCCAGGCCGCAACCCATACGGTGCGGGCACTGCGCACTTATGGGTTCAGCGAACCCAGCATCAAGGCCGCGCCGACCGGGCTTTATTCCATGAACGCCCTGCTGGTGGCCGAGGAGCGCGAAGGGCGTTTTGTCAACACGGCCGGCGGCTGGTTCGTCGAGGACCACCTGGCAGCCGTCGATAGCGCTCACCCCGATCCGGTGGCGGTTGCGGAGCAGTTCGTCGGCACCCCTTATCTGTGGGGCGGGCGCGAAAGCCTGGGGATAGATTGTTCGGGGCTGGTGCAGCAGGCGCTTTATGCCTGCGGGCGGCCATGCCCGCGCGACAGCGACCAGCAGGCGGCGCTGGGCGAGCCCGTCCAGGAGCCGCGCCGGGGCGATCTGGTGTTCTGGCGCGGCCATGTCGCGGTGATGACCAGCGACGAGCACCTGATCCATGCCAATGCCTGGCACATGGCGGTTGCCATCGAGCCGCTGGCGGAGGCTGTGGCGCGGATCAGCAGCCGCGGCGGCGGCGAGCCGACCGCCATGCGCCGCCTTGACTGAAACGCCACGGCCCCGGCGCGCGAGCATCGAAACGATCAGGCCGGCAGCGGGCGCATGAAATGATGGGGCGTGATCTCGCGCGTCTGGGTTTGCGGCAGCGCGGAGCGCCGGCGAATATCCTCGATATGGTTGAGTTCGTCCCCCGATGCGGTCTGGGCAAAGCGCCGGTCGGGATCGGGAACGGCCGACAGCAACAGGCGCGTATAGGGGTGCTGGGGATTGCCGAGCACGCTGGAGGTTTGGCCCCATTCCACGATCTGGCCGGCATACATCACCATGATGTCTTCGGCGACATAGCGCGCCGTGGCAATGTCGTGGGTGATGTAGAGCAGCGCCAGCCCAAGCTCGCGCTTCATGTCGTTGAGCAGGTTCAAAATGCCAAGCCGGACCGAAACATCGAGCATGGAGGTCGGCTCGTCGGCGACGATCACCTCTGGATCAACCGCCAGGGCGCGGGCAATGCTGATGCGCTGGCGCTGGCCGCCCGATAATTGATGGGGATATTTGGGCGCGATCAGCGCCGGGTCGAGCTTGACCCGCGCCAGCAGCTCGTCGATGGCCGCCCGCCGCTCGGCCCCTTTGAGGCCCGGCCGGTGCAGCCGCAGCGGCCGTTCCAGATGATAGCGGATGGTGTGTGCCGGATTGAGCGCCGCAAAGGGATCCTGGAACACCATCTGCACGGCGGCGCGATAGGATTTGAGGCCGCTCTTGCCCACCGGCGTGCCGCGAAACAGCAATTGCCCTGCGTCGGGCCGGTATTCGCGCATGATCAGGCGGGCGGCCGTGGTCTTGCCCGAACCCGATTCGCCCACCAGGGCCAGCGTACGGCCGCGATGCAGGGCGAACGAGATCGAACGCACCGCATAAACCGGCCGGTCAGCCCGCCCGAAGGTCTTGGAGACATTGTGGAGCGCGAGGATGGGCGTGGTGTCGGTCATGCCGAGGCGCCCCCCGCCATTGGTGCGCCGGTGAGCCGCGGCAAGGAAGCCCAAAGGCGGCGCGTATAGGGATGTTGCGGGGACTGGTAGATGGTCTGGGCGTCGTTTACCTCGACCAGTTCGCCTTCCAGCATGATGCCGATGCGATCGCAGGCCTGCACCATCAGCGCCAGGTCATGGGTGATGAAGAGGACGGAAAAGCTTAGCTGCTGGCGCAGCGTGTCGATGCGCCCCAAAATTTCGCGCTGCACCACCACATCGAGGGCCGTGGTCGGCTCATCCATGATCAGGAGCTTGGGATTGAGCGCGAGGCAAATGGCAATGACGATGCGCTGGCGCATGCCGCCCGAGCATTGATGGGGATAGGAGGACAGCCGGTCCGGGGAAATATCCACCATGGCCAGCAGCTCCGCCGCGCGCGCCCGCGCCTGGGTGCGGGACATGCCGGCATGGGTCTTGAGCACGTCAAAGAACTGCTGTTCCACCGTCAGCACCGGGTTGAGCGAGTTCATGGCGCTTTGAAACACCATGGCGACCTCGCGCCAGCGAAAGCGGCGCAGCTCAGCCTCGTCCAGGGCCAGCACATCGCGGCCATCGAGCAGGATCTGGCTGCCGGTGCGGATCAAGGCGGGCGGGCGATGCAGCCGGCTGATTGCAAAGGCGATGGTGCTCTTGCCGCAACCCGATTCACCGGCCAGCCCGAAGAACTCGCCGGGCATGATGTCGAAGCTGACATTCCGAACGGCCGGGAAGTCCGTATCGGCGCCGATATAGTCGATGGACAGATTGCGAATGGACAGCACGGGAGCGCTCACAGCTTGCCCTCCCCCGCCCGGACAAGCCGCGTCCAGCGCTGCAGCATGCCGCCGGTGCGCAGCCGCGGATTGGCGATCTCGTCGATGGCGAAGTTGAGCAGCGCCAGCCCGAGGCCAAGCAGGGCAAGCGCCAGGCAAGGCGACAGCAAATCCCACCAGGCGCCAACCGACAGGGCCGAAGCATTCTGCGCGTTGTAGAGCATGATCCCCCAGGACACGGTGTTGGGATCGCCCAGCCCGAGGAACTCCAGCGTCGCCTCGGTCACCACGGCAAAGATGACGCTGCCGATGAAATTGATGCCGACAATGGAAACGAGGTTCGGGAAAATCTCGAACGCCATGATGCGCCAGCTCGGCTCCCCCAGCATCTCGGCGGATTTGACGAAATCGCGCTGGCGCAGCGACAGGGTTTCGGCACGGGTGACCCGCACGCCCCAGGCCCAGGACGTGAACCCCAGGATCAGCGCAATCACCAGCGGATTGGCCTGGCCGATAAAGGCGGCAATCACCAGCAGCAGCGGCAGGTTGGGCACCACCAGCACCATGTTGGTGAAGAAGTTGATGACTTCGTCCACGACGCCACCCTTGTAGCCGGCGATGATGCCGAGCACGGTGCCGATCAGCGTGATCAGGAGCCCTGCCCCAAAGCCGACCGCGAGCGAAATGCGGGCGCCGTAAAGCAGCCGGGTGAAGACGTCATGGCCCAGCCGCGTGGTGCCCAGCCAATGCTCGCCCGAGGGTGGCTGGTGCGGGCGGCCCACGCGTTGAGTGGGGGCGTGTTCGGTCAGCA
>JAQGKH010000073.1 GCA_028290225.1 Devosia sp.
GGCATTTCCATTACCTCCTCAGTGATGACCTTTGAATATGACGGACTGACGCTCAACCTGCTGGACACCCCGGGCCACTCCGACTTTTCCGAAGACACCTATCGCACCCTGACGGCGGTGGATGCGGCCATCATGGTGATCGACGCCGCCAAGGGCATCGAGAGCCAGACGCTCAAGCTGTTTGAAGTGTGCCGGTTGCGCGACATCCCCATCATCACCTTCATCAACAAGGTGGACCGGGAGGGCCAAAGCCCGCTTGACCTGATCGACGAAATCCAGAGCAAGCTGGCCCTGGACCTGACGCCGGTGTTGTGGCCCATCGGGCAGGGCGTGGATTTCGGCGGCTATATCGACCTTGTGGAAAAGCGCGTGGTCAGCCCCCAGGGCAAGCCCATCGCCGAGTTCAACGAGCTGGAAGACCTGCTGGACAATGCCGCACTGGTCGATGACCCGGTGTTCATGGCGGCGCTGGAAACGCTGGAAATGGCGCGCGCCATGCTGCCGGCCTTTGATCTGGATACCTTTCACCAGGGCCATCTGAGTCCGGTGCTGTTCGGCTCGGCGCTCAAGGGCGTCAGCGTCGCCGAATTGCTGCGCACCCTGGGCGAGTGGGGGCCCGAACCGCGGCCGCAGCCAGCGATTCCCGCCCCTATCGCTCCGGCCGACAAGAAGGTCACCGGCTTTGTGTTTAAGGTGCAGGCGAACATGGACGCCAATCACCGCGACCGCATCGCCTTTGTGCGCTTGTGCTCGGGCAAGTTCGAGCGCGGCATGCGCCTCAAGAATGTGCGGTCGGGCAAGGACATGGCCGTATCGAACCCGATGTTCTTTTTCGGCAATAATCGCGAGCTGGCCGAAGAAGCGGTGGCCGGCGACATCGTGGGCATCCCCAATCACGGCACGCTCTCGGTGGGGGACACGCTGACCGAGGGCGCCACCATCAACGTCACGGGTATTCCCAACTTCGCGCCCGAGATCATCCGCCGCGTTCGCCTGACCGATCACATGAAGACCAAGCAGATGAGCAAGGCCCTTTCGGACCTGGCCGAGGAAGGCGTCACCCAGGTGTTCCGCCGCATGGTTGGCGCGGACTGGATCGTGGGCGTTGTCGGCCAGCTACAGCTCGAAGTGCTGTCCGCGCGCGTCGCCAAGGAATATGGCGTGCCGATCACCTTCGAGAGCCTGAACTACGAAGTGGCGCGCTGGGTCGAGAGCGACGATCCCGAGGAGCTCAAGCGCTTCATTGCCGCCCAGAAGGTCAACATGGCCGAAGACCGGACCGAAGCGCCGGTGTTTCTGGCACAGAATGCGTGGTGGGCGGATCGGGCCAAGCAGGATTGGCCCAAGATCCGGTTCCTGACCACCAAGGAACGCCATTGACCTCCCCCGAGCGCATCGAGGAGTTCCTCACGGCCGTCAAGACCGCGTTCATAAACGGTTCATTGTTGCGGCTGAAATTGGGCGGCTACCATGGTGGCGAGCCCGATCTCAAATCCGTTGAGGTCAAGAAGATCGTCGCCAAGGGAGTGGAGAAGTTCAGCTTCACCTTCCACTACAAGACGCGCGACATCATCAAGAACCAGATCCAGCCCGAAGCCTTGGGCAATCTGCGCACAGCGCTGCGCGACGAATTCCGCAGCGCCCAGTTGGCCACCACCGAGTTCGATCTGGTCTTTGAGCGGAACGGCGACAAGGTGCGCCTCAAGCGCAGCGAAGTGGCGGGTCGGGAAGCGGCCTCCACCGAGCACAACCGTGCCAAGAACCGGCCGCTTGCCGAGACCGACAAGCCCTATCTCAAGGCTCTCGGCATCACGGGCAAGGACGGCGTCGTGCGCAGTGACGCGCAGGACAAGTTCAGGCAAATCAACAAGATGGTGGAGATTTTTGCGCCATTGATTCAGGCGATCGAGGCGGAGAAACCCCGTATCGTCGATATGGGCGCGGGCAAGGGTTACCTCGATTTCGCCCTTTACGATTACCTGGTGGCGCAGGGCGGCTCGCCCGAGATCATCGGCGTGGAGATGCGCCCCAAGCTGGTTGAAGATGGCAATGCCACTGCTGCCGCTTCGGGCTATTCGGGCCTTCACTTCGTGCCCGGCACGATCATGGACTATGACGCTGCCGGCGCCGACGCGGTGATCGCGCTGCACGCCTGTGATACCGCGACCGATGATGCGATCTTCAAGGGCATTCACGCAGGGGCCGCGCTGATCGCCGTGGCGCCGTGCTGCCACAAGCAGATCCGGCGCGAAATGGAGACGGGGCAGGCCGACCATCGCCTCGACGTGCTGCTGCGGCATGGCACCTTCCTGGAGCGGCAGGCCGAGATGGTGACTGATACGCTGCGTGCGTTGTTGCTGGAGCTAAGTGGCTACCGCACCAAGGTTTTCGAGTTCGTGTCGGATGCCCATACGCCCAAGAACAACTTGATCGTGGCGGAAAAGGACGGGCGTGCCGGACGGGACCGCGAAGCGATCCTGGGCAGGATCGCCGAGATCAAAGCCCTGTTCGGCATCCGCCACCATTATCTCGAAGGGCTGCTCCGGTCGGAAGCCCAACCACAACAGCTTGGATCGCCATGACCAAAATCATCTTCGTTCAGCAAAACGGCGAACGCATCGAAACAGAAGCCCAGAACGGCGCGACCGTGATGGAAGCGGCCATCATGAACGGCGTTCCAGGCATTGTTGCCGAATGCGGCGGCGCCTGCACCTGCGCCACATGCCATGTGTATGTCGATGCAGCGTGGGAAGAAACGGTGGGCGGGCCTTCGGCCATGGAAGAAGACATGCTGGACTTCGCTTTTGACGTGAAGGCATCGAGCCGCTTGAGCTGCCAGATTAAGGAGCGCGACGCCATAAACGGCCTGATCGTGCATGTTCCGAGCCGCCAGGGCTGAGATTGCACCGCGTACAATTTGCGCGCCGATGCCGTTGGACGGTTTTTTTTAGCCGGACGCCGGTTCGCGGCTCCACCGCGTTCCAATTGCTTGGGCTTGCGGGAAAAACCCGGCTTTCCTCGGCGGTGGCCCTGTTACCGTGCGGCGCAATAGGGTAATTTCCCCGCAGTTTTGGTCAGGGTTCAAATGGGTCATCTCAACACATTTCCGTTGAGTTTTAAAGTTCAGGGTCGTCGCATCGTCATCATCGGCGGTGCAGAAGAAGCCCTCAATAAAGCCCGGCTCGCTGTTAAGACTACTGCTCAGGTCGTGATTATAGCGCCGCACCTGGAGGCCGATTTCTCGGCACTTCCGGTAGAGCTGGTGCTGCGTCATTTCCAAGCCTCCGACCTCGACGGAGCCGCTTTGGTCTTCGTTGCCGAAGAAGGACCGGACGCGATTGCGGCCCAGGCAGAAGCCCGCGCGCGCAACATCCCGTTGAATGTGGTGGATGTGCCCGGCCAGTGTGATTTTTATACGCCCGCGATCATTGATCGAGCCCCGCTCACCATTGCCGTTTCCAGCGAAGGGGCGGCCCCGGTGCTGGCGCGCTTGGTGCGGGCGCGGATCGAGGCCGTGTTGTCGCCGCAGCTGGGACGGCTGGCCAGCCTAGCAGGCAGCCTGCGGCATCGGGTGGAGAGCTTGATCGAGGATGGGGACGCGCGCCGCCGGTTTTACCAGGCGCTTGTCACATCGCCTGAGGTCGAGCGCGCTGAACTGGCCGGAAGCGGCGAAACGGCGGCGTGGGCTTTGCTGGCGCAACACGCCCAAACCGGCGGTGGCGCAGGCGTGGTCTGGCTGATCGGCGCGGGCCCCGGCTCGGAAGACCTGCTGACCCTGCGCGCTCAGCGGCTGCTGCAGGACGCCGACGTGATCGTGCATGATCAGCTGGTTCCCGACGTGGTGGTGCAGATGGGCCGGCGCGATGCCGAGCAGATTTCCGTCGGCAAGGCCAAGGGGCATCATTCCTTTTCGCAGGCGCAGATCAACACGCTGCTGGTGCGGCTCGCAGGCGAAGGCAAGCGAGTGGCGCGGCTGAAATCGGGCGATCCCATGGTGTTTGGGCGGGCGGGCGAGGAAATAGCGGCCTTGCGCAAGGCAGGTATCGCTTACCAGGTGGTGCCGGGCGTCAGTGCGGCTTTGGCGGCGGCAGCCGATACGGCCACACCGGTAACCCTGCGCAAGGTATCAAGCGGCTTTATCATGGCGACCGCCCATGGCGCCGAGGACACCGAGTTACAGCATTGGGCGCTGCTGGCCGGCGCTGGGCTGACGCTGGGGCTTTACATGGGCAAGTCGATTGCCGCCGACGTGGCGGCGCGCCTGCTCGAGCATGGCGCAAGCGCCACGCTGCCGGTCGGCATCGTCGTCAATGCGGGCCGGGCCAACCGCTCGCTATATTCCGGCACCCTCGGCGCGTTGGCGAGCAACCAGCTCGACTTCGCCGACGGGCCGGCGGTTATTCTGGTGGGCGAGGCTGTCGCGGCAGGCGACTGGGCCGATGCCGCCCAGATGGCCGCGCAGAGCTTCAAGGTAGCGTAGCAATGGAAATCATCACGGGCAACGAGCTGCTCTCGGGCGGCACGGTTTATCTGGACGCCCATGGGCAATGGGTCGAGCAACTGCAGGCAGCGCGGCTTTTTGACAAAACCGAAGCCGAAGCGCGGGACGCTGCCATTGCGGCCAGCAAGGCGACGGGCCGTATCATCAGCCTCGAGATCGAGGAAGTCAGCGTGGAAGCTGGTCAAATCGTGCCCAAGCGGCTGCGGGAGCGTATCCGTGCGGCGGGCCCGACGGCGCCGTTGACGTTGAAAGGCGAGATCTATGACCGCCAGCATTTGAGTGAGGACGGTCATGTATCGATATGACGAATTCGACGCGGCCTTTGTGCAAGGTCGCACGGCCCAGTTTGCCGACCAAGTCAAGCGGCGCATTTCGGGCGAGCTGAGCGAAGATCAGTTCCGGCCATTGCGCCTGATGAACGGGCTTTACCTGCAACTGCATGCCTATATGTTGCGGGTTGCGGTGCCGTATGGAACCCTGTCGTCGAGGCAGATGCGCAAGCTCGCCCATATTGCTCGCACTTATGACCGGGGTTACGGGCATTTCACTACGCGCCAGAACATCCAGTTCAACTGGCCCAAGCTCAAGGACATTCCCGAAATTCTGGCTGAACTGGCATCGGTGGAGATGCACGCGATCCAGACCTCGGGCAACTGCATCCGCAATGTCACGACCGACCAGTTCGCCGGGGCCGCTGCCGACGAGATCATTGATCCTCGGCCAGTGGCGGAGATCATCCGGCAATGGTCGAGCCTGCATCCGGAATTCTCTTACCTGCCGCGCAAATTCAAGATCGCGATCACCGGGGCGCGGGAAGATCGGGCTGCGATCCGTTTCCACGATATCGGGCTGCAGGCCGCAAGCAATGGCGCCGGCGAGGCGGGTTGGGAAGTGTGGGTCGGGGGCGGGCTGGGGCGCACTCCGATCACGGGCAAGATGATCAACAGCTTTGTGCCCAATGTGCATCTGCTGGCCTATCTCGAGTCCATCATGCGGGTTTACAACCGGTATGGTCGGCGGGACAACAAATACAAGGCCCGCTTCAAGATCCTGATCCATGAAGAAGGTCTGGAGTCCATCAAGGGGCAGGTCGAGATGGAGTACGCCGAGGTTCGCGGCGGTGCTCTGACTTTGCCCGAGGCTGAGCTGGACCGGATCACTACATACTTCGCGCCTCCACGTTTTGTTGAGGCCGGCGCGACACGCATCGATGTGGAGCGTGAGAAGATCCTCGACCCCGCCTATGGCCGGTGGCTCGAAAACAACATCCATTCGCACAAGCAGCCGGGCTATGCATGCGTGACGGTATCGCTCAAGCCGGTTGGCGGGGCGCCGGGCGATGCAAGCGACGCCCAGATGGAAGCCATTGCTGATCTCGCACAGCGCT
>JAQGKH010000075.1 GCA_028290225.1 Devosia sp.
GGACATAATCCTGCATGGGGCAACTCCGGGGCAGAGGATGGGATGGGAACTTGGCCCCCGCGCGCGCGATGTCAACATCCGATCATCAAGTCGGGTAAAAACACCGGAGGTCTCAATCAAATGATTGATTGACAGTTTCAATCGCGCTATGACGCCGCTCCCAAAACTGAAATCCTCATGACCCTCCACCTTCCATCCAAACGCTGCACCGGCGACGATCGCCGCCGCGCCGTCGCCCTCGCGGCGCGGGCGCTCATTGTCGAGCGTGGGCTGGAAGGCTTGCGCACGCGCGACATTGCCGCGCGGGTCGGGATCAATATCGCCACGCTGCATTATCATGTGCCCAGCAAGGAGGCCCTGGTGGCGCTGGTGGCCGAAAGCGTGCGCTTGGACTTTCGCGCCCAGGCAGAGCGGCGGCCCCGCACCGGCAAGACGGCGCTGGAACAGCTGCGTCTCGAATTCGATGATTTCCGCGAAACGGTGGAAGAAATGCCCGAGCTGATCATTGTGCTCACTGAAATGATCGAGCGGGCTCGCCGGGATCCCGCCATTGCCGCCATCGTGGCCCCTATCCAGGAACACTGGCGCACCCAGTTCGCCGAAATCTTCGAGTTGGGCATCGCTGACGGTTCATTCCGGCCCAATCTCGATCCGGTGGCCGCCGCGCTGATCACCACCGGCACGCTTGCCGATTACTGGCGCCTGCTGACGCCGCTTCGCACCCCGCTCGATCGCGTCTTTGCCGAAATCGAGCATGCTTTTGGTGCGCCCCATTCTTCCCAAGGAAAGCAGAACCATGTCCTCTGATTATTCCGCGCCCGCCGCGCCGGACACGGCCGATCCGCGCCGCTGGCCAGCACTGTTCGTGCTGCTGATCGCCAATTTCATGAACCTTATCGACGTCACCATCGTCAATGTCGCCTTGCCCAGCATGCGCGCGGGCCTTGGGGCGACCGACAGCCAGATCGAATGGGTAGTTGCCGCTTACGTGCTGGCTTTCGCTCTGGGGCTGTTGCCGTTCGGGCGGCTGGGCGACATTCTGGGTCGCACCCATATGTTCCTGTGGGGCGTCGGCGCTTTCACTGCGGCTTCGGCCCTGTGCGGCATGGCGCCCAATATCGAGTTCCTGATCATCGCCCGGGTGATCCAAGGCTTGGCCGGAGCCATGATGACCCCGCAGGTGCTGGCCATCGCCACGGTCACCTTCCCGCCCCATGAGCGCGGCCAGGCCTTTTCGCTGTTCGGCTTGTCGGCAGGGCTTGCCTCGGTCTGTGGCCCCATACTGGGCGGCTTGCTGATTTCGGCCAATCTCTTCGGGCTCGAGTGGCAGCCAATATTCCTCGTCAACATTCCCGTTGGCATTGCGGCGGTGATTGCCGGTTACCTGCTGATCCCCCGCCTGCCGGGCCACAAGGCGCTGCGCAACGATTATGTCGGCATCGTCCTGTTTGGCGCCAGCGTCGTGCTGCTGGTGTTTCCGATCGTTGAAGGCCGGGCTTATGGCTGGCCCGCCTGGTGCTTCGGCATGATCGGGGCCGGCATTGTCGGTCTGGTCCTGTTCGCCCTGTGGACGCGCGACCGGGCTCGCCGCGGCGAGCCGCAGCTGCTCAATTTCGATCTGATCACCAATCGCGATTTCATGTTCGGTGCGGTGGTGATCACCGTTTTTGCGTCGGGAATACCCGGCATGTTCATGGTGATCTCGCTGCTGCTCCAATCGGGCTTTGGCTTCACCCCGCTTGAGTCAGGGCTTACCAACACGCCCTTCTCGGTGGGCGTGCTGCTGGCCTCAGGGATCGCGGGTCGATTGGGCTCGCAATATCTGCGCGGGCGCCTTGCTGCCTCGGGCGCCATGCTCGCGGCGGGCATTTTGTGGCTACACTTCATCATCGCCAATGCTGGCGACACGCTGAACCACTGGAGCTTCCTGCCGCCGCTGCTGATTGCCGGCATCGGGCTGGGCCTGGGCTTCTCGTCCTTGTTCCAGCTGGTGCTGCGCTATGTTCCGGGCCGCGATGCGGGCGCCGGCTCAGGCGCGCTGCAGGCCTTTCAGCAGGTGGGTGGTGCCTTGGGTATCGCCCTGGTCGGGGAAATGTTCTTTGGCAGCCTCGGTACCGGCCTTGCCGCCGGCAACACCCCCCAATCCGCCTTTGCCAGCGCCGCCAGCTTCGCCCTGTGGTACCAGGTGGCGAGCTTCCTCCTCGTGCTGCTTGCCGTGCCGTTGTTCAAGCGTGGTGGCGGCCAGGGGCAGGGCGCTCCTGCCCAGCACGTGGCGCTGGAAGTCTGAAACGAGAAAGGCCGCCCCTTTGGAGGCGGCCTTGGCTTTTCCCGGTTCGGCCGGGGCTCAGCGCACGATCAGCGTGCCCGCCCCGTATTCGGTGAACAGCTCTACCAGCACCACATGGGGCTGCTTGCCATTGAGGATCACCACACCCTCGACCCCATTGTCGACCGCTTCGAGGCAGGTCTCGACCTTGGGGATCATGCCGCCTGAAATCGTGCCGTCGGCGATCAGAGCCTTGGCTTCGCGCACTGACAATTCCGGGATCAGCTGGCCGTTGGCATCGAGCACCCCCGGCACATCGGTCAGGAACAACAGCCGCTTGGCCCCGAGCGAGCCGGCGATGGCGCCGGCAAAGGTGTCGGCATTGATGTTGTAGGTATTGCCATCGCGCCCAGGCGCTACCGGGGCAATCACCGGGATCATCTCGGAGCGGGCCAGCAGGTCGAGCAGGGTGCGGTCCACCTCCACCGGCTCGCCCACAAAGCCCAGGTCGAGGACCCGCTCGATATGGGAGCCTGGGTCGAGCACCTTCTTTTCGGCCTTGCGGGCAAACACCATGTTGCCGTCCTTGCCGCAGAGGCCAATGGCCCATTCGCCCTCGGCGTTGATCAGTGCCACGATCTCTTTGTTGATCGAGCCCGCCAGCACCATTTCCACCACATCCATGGTGCGCTTGTCGGTGACGCGAAGCCCGCCCTCGAATTTCGATTCGATGCCCAGATTCTTGAGCATGGAGGCGATCTGCGGGCCCCCGCCATGCACCACGATCGGATTGACCTTGGATTGCTTGAGCAGCGCGATGTCGCGGGCAAAGGCCTGCCCCAGGGCTTGGTCGCCCATGGCATGGCCGCCATATTTGACCACGACGGTCTTTCCTTCATAGCGCTGCATATAGGGCAGGGCCTGGGCGAGGATGCCGGCATCGTGGGAAAACCGGTCAGGTGAGTTGTTTTCGGGGGTCATGTGCGGACCATTCCTTGCCAAAGCCGGCCAAAAGACGGCTGAGGGTCTAGAACATGCCGACCCAAAGGAAAAGCCGATATTAGGCATTTGACCATGCCATGCGGCCCCAGCTGGCCTCTTGCGCAATTGCCGCTGCCCGTTACAACAAAAGTTATGCAGACTCCGAGCGCCGAGATCGCCGATTTGATTTCCCGCTGCGCCCTTCGGGATCGCGCAGCCTTTCGGAGCTTGTACGAGCGCACCAGCGCGAAACTGTTTGGCGTGGTGTTGCGTATCTTGAAGGACCGCTCGGAAGCCGAAGAGGCGATTCAGGAAGTGTATGTGAAAATATGGCAGCGCGCCGACCGGTTCATTCCGGGCCATTCCAGCCCGATCAGCTGGCTGGTGGCCGTGGCGCGTAACCATTCTCTCGACCTTCTGCGCGCCCGGCGTCCCGCCGCTGACGATATCGACGTCGCTCTGGATATCGCCGACGATTCGCCAACGCCCGAACAAGCCACCGCCGACCGCCAGGCGCGCCGCCAGATCGATACCTGCCTGCAAACGCTGGAGCCCGACCGGGCCGAAGCCGTTCGTGGCGCCTATCTCGATGGGTTCAGCTACGAAGAACTCGCCGAGCGGCACAGCGTGCCCCTCAATACCATGCGCACCTGGCTGCGCCGCAGTTTACTTCGCTTAAGAGAGTGTCTTTCGGCATGAGCATGGGTGAGCACAGCACTGGCAGCGGAAGCGGGCGTAATGCGCTTGTGGCCGAATATGTGCTGGGCCTGCTCGGGCCCGCCGAGCACCGGCGCGTGGCAGCCCTTATCGCCGATGATCCCGCCATGCAGGCCGAGGAGCGCTTCTGGACCGGCAATTTCGCTGCCCTCGATGCCGAGTTCGAGCAAACGCCCGTGCCGGCCCATCTGCTGGCGCGCATCGAGCAGCGGCTTTTTGGTCAGCCGGCGCGCCGCCCGGGCCTGGCGAGCTTCTGGGACAGCCTTGCCTTTTGGCGCGCGGCAGCCAGCGCCGCTGCTGCCGTTGCGGTGATCGCCATTGGCACCAATATCCTGCGGCCCGAGCCCGGCGCCGACGCCCTGGCGACCCAACTGGTTGCAGCGCT
>JAQGKH010000100.1 GCA_028290225.1 Devosia sp.
ACCCCGGTGCGCGTGGTTGGTGCCAATGGGCCGGTGCTGGTGGTAGCGCCGGCCGAGGGTTCCTCACATGACAGCACCCGGGCGGGCGGCACTGCAACCTGACGAGGCTGATCCGGTGCCGGTGCGCGATGTTGCCAGAACCGGTACCGAACGGATTTTTAACCATAAACTGGCAGGTTAACCCTTAGCGACAACCCTTGGGCGCCGCGAACAAGCAGGTGGGGCGGGATTTGAGCTTGCGGTGCAATAAACAGCGGCGTTGGGCGGCGGGAGCCTGTGTGCTGGGACTGCTGCTGCCGGTGCTGCCGGTCCTGGCCGCTTCCGATCATTCCAGTGGCGATGGCTCGGACGCCAGCAATGAGCGCCTGCTGCCGAACGTGTATCCGGCCGAACCGACCTTGCCGAGCAGTGCCGGGGTAGGCGAGCCGCCGCATCCGTTCTTCAATGTGGACTGGGCGACCAGCTTGCGCGGCACCTATACCAAGTCCAGCGAGGAGGAAAGTTTCGACACCCGGTTGGTGCCCAGCTTGGCGCTTGAGCATGAAGGGTCTCGATCCACGCTCAACCTGTCCGGTGAGCTGGCACTGATCCGGCCATCCAATACCGACGCGGTGGATGTGAGCGGGCTGCGGCTTGAGCTTGAGGGCGGCTACGCGCTGGACAGCGTGACGGCTGCGACTGGAACTGCGGAGCTGAATTACGCCCAGGAGCCGGCCAGCACGCCGGGGCTGGCGAACGATGTTGCGACCCCGCCAGAAACGCTGTTGGGCAGCGTCAAAGGCGGCGTCACCCGGCAGTTCGGCAAGTTCAATGTCGGGGTGACCGGCGCCGTGGCGCGCAGCCTTTACGGGCCAACCGAGCTGGTGGATGGCACGATCGAGGACAATGCGAACGACAATCACTGGGCGCTGGACGGCGGATTGCGCGTCGGCTTCCAGGCGACGCCGATCTTTGAAGTGTTCGGGCAAGGAAATCTGGGGCGGGACCTGTTCGGGCAGCAGGAGGGAATTCCCACCCGCGATGCCACGGATAGCTCGATCAGCGTCGGGGTGGTGGGCCGCTGGAACGACGTTCTCGAAGCCTCGGCTTCCACCGGCATGGCCTGGCGGCGCTTTGATGGCGACAGCGCCGAGGCAGTGAGTGCGCAATTGTTCGAGGCCGGCGTGACCTACCGGCCCAATTCGACCTGGCGGTTCACGGGCGCGCTCAACACCGATGTGCAGCCATCCGGGCCTGACACCAGCGGCACGACGCGGGTGCAGTACACCGCGAGCGCCGATGTGGGTTACACCGTCAATTCCTGGCTGGCGCTGCGCGCGCTGGCTGACTGGCACACGGCGCGGTTCGAAGGCAGTGCCGACACCGAGACCGGCTATGGCCTCGGTGCCGGAGCCGATTACCAGGTCAATGCGCATACGGCCATTTCGGCGGACTATGGCTATGCGAAGACCGACAGCACGGCTGATGGCCTTGAGCAAAGCCACCAGGTCAGCCTGGGCGTGACGCTGCGCCGCTGACGGGCCTAGAGGTGGTCCTCGAGGTCGAGCTTGCGCAACTCCTTGAGGAAGCCCTCGCGGATGTCGGAGCGATCCAGGGCGTAAACGACGTTCGCCATCAGGAAACCGTTCTTGGAGCCGCAGTCAAAGGACTTGCCCTCGTATTTGACACCGGTGAACTGCTGGGTATGCATCAGCGTCTGCATGGCATCGGTGATCTGGATCTCGCCACCGGCGCCCTTGGTCTGGTCGGCCAGGAGGTTGAAGACTTCCGGCTGCAGGATGTAGCGGCCTGAAATGATCAGGTTGGAAGGGGCATCGGCCGGCTTGGGCTTTTCCACCATCTGGGTGATGCGAAAGCCATTATCCTCGCCGGCGCCGCGCGCGACGACGCCATAGGAGGACACTTCCTCGGGCGGCACTTCCTCGACGGCAATGACATTGCCCCCGGTATCCTCATAGGCTGCCATCATCTGCTTGAGCACGCCGGGGCTCGCCTTGAACAGCATGTCGGGCAGCAGCAGGGCGAAGGGATTGTCGCCCACGATGTCGCGGGCACACCAAACAGCGTGGCCAAGGCCGAGCGGTTCCTGCTGGCGGGTAAAGCTGGTACGGCCTGCAGAGGGCAGGTCCTTGCGCAATTCCTCAAGCGCCGCGGTCTTGCCGCGCACTTCAAGGGTGGTTTCGAGCTCGAACTGACGGTCGAAATGATCCTCGATCACGCCCTTGTTACGGCCGGTCACAAACACGAAGTGCTCGATGCCGGCTTCACGCGCTTCATCGACGGCGTACTGGATCAGCGGGCGGTCCACCACCGTCAGCATCTCCTTGGGGAGAGCCTTGGTTGCCGGCAAGAACCTCGTCCCCAAGCCTGCAACCGGAAAAATCGCTGTTCGTACGCGCTTGTGCAATCGTTCACTCCCGAAGGGTTAAGGCTATGAAGGGGTGGCAACTTCTGCCACATAAACCTCTACGATGACAGCATCTTGCCCAAGAGGAGTTAATCTATGG
>JAQGKH010000146.1 GCA_028290225.1 Devosia sp.
GGTGGGAGCGAGGAAGGAGGCGATGTGGTGATCACAGCGGGTCACCCACCCCGGCCCACCCCTCGAGGGGTCGGAGGAGCAAAGCACGACTATCCTGCCTGACCAGCTAGGCATCGAGGTTCTTTCCGACGGCGCGCATCAGGAAGATGGCGACGATGTTGGCAATGACGACGGCCACCATGCCGCCCGCCGAGCCGGCGCCGATATCGTTGGACAGGATTCCGGTGCGGAACACCAGGAAGGTGATGTTGGTGGAGGCATAGCCGGGGCCGCCGCCGGTGGTGACGCGGATTTCGGCGAAAATGCCGAGCAGGAAGATGGTCTGGATCAGGATGACGATGGTGATCGCCCGGGCCATGTGGGGCAGGGTGATGTAGCGGAAGCGGTTGAGGGCGTTGGCGCCGTCCATTTCGGCGGCTTCACGCTGTTCCTCGGACAGGGACTGGAGGGCCGTCAGCAGGATCAGGGTGGCAAAGGGGAGCCATTGCCAGGCGACGATGACGATCACCGACTGCAGGGGAAACTGGTTGAACCAATCCACCGGCTGCAGCCCGACGGCGCGCCAGAGATGGCCCAGCATGCCGTAACCGGGATGCATGAAGCCGTTTTTCCAGACCAGCGCGGCGACGGGCGGCATGACGAAAAAGGGCGAGATGACGATGATGCGCAGGATGCCCTGGCCCCAGATCGGCTGATCGAGCAGCAGTGCGAGCAGGGTGCCGCCAATCACGGTGATCAGCAGCACGCCGCCGACCAGCAACAGGGTGTTGAGCAGCGCTTGCGAGAAGCTGGCATCGCCAATGACGTAGACATAGTTTGCCCAGCCGGCAAAGCCGGTCATCATGGGATTAAGCAGATTGTAGTTCTGGAACGAGAACCACAGGGTCATCACCAGCGGCACGATCATCCAGACCAGGAGAACCAGCACGGCCGGCGCCATCATCAGGCGCGACAGGGTGCGGGTTTGGGCTGTGGCCATGTGTTTGGTCCCTTATCCCCGGATGGTTCCAGTTTTCGTCCCCCGTCGAGGGAGGGTTGAGGTGGGGATTGGTTCAGTGACCCGCCGAGGGCCCCCCACCCTCGATCAGCCATTCGGGCGTAGCCCTCTGGCCTTTGGAATCGCTCCACTGGAACGATTTTGCCGTTCGGCCGACCCGAAGCCCATCAAGGGGAGGGAGGCGAAAGGGATGAACCTGGTTTCGCTTTGCCACCCGGCCGCTCTGCTGGATCGGTCGGGTGGCAGGTTCGCCGAAGTCTACTTGATGTATCCGGCGCGGGTCATGTCGCGCAGGGCGGCTTCCTGGGCTTGGGCCAGGGCGTCATCGGCGGACATCTGGCCGGCCAGGGCGGCCGAGAAAAGCTGGCCGACATTGGTGCCGATGCCGGCGAACTCGGGAATGGCCACGAACTGGATGCCGGTATAGGGCACTGGCTTGACCGTGGGCTTGCTCGGGTCGGCGGCGTTGATGGAGTCCAGGGTCATCTGGGCGAACGGCGCCGCGGCCAGGTATTCCGCGTTCTCGTAAAGGGAGGTGCGGGTACCCGGAGGCACGTTGGCCCAGCCTTCCTCCTCGGCCACTGTGGCAAGATACTCCTTGCTCGTGGCCCAGTTGATGAACTGCTCGGCGGCTTCCTTTTGCTGGCTCGAATTGGGAACGGCCAGCGACCACGCCCACAGCCAGTTGGCGCGCTTGCCCAGGCCCGCATCGGGCGCCAGGGCAAAGGCGACCTGGTCGGCTACAGTGGAATCATCGGGGTTGGTGACAAAGGAAGCGGCCACCGTGGCGTCGATCCACATGCCGCACTTGCCCTGCTGGAACAGCGTCAGGTTTTCATTGAAGCCGTTTGAAGAGGCGCCGGCCGGTCCGGCATCGGCCATCAGCGACAGATAGGTGTCGAGCGTTTGTTTCCATTCCGGGCTGTCGAACTGGGGTTGCCAGTTCTCGTCGAACCAGCTGGCGCCAAAGGAATTGGCCATGGTGGTCAGGAAGGCGACGTTCTCGCCCCAGCCGGCCTTGCCACGCAGGCAGATGCCGTTGATGTCGGCGGCGCGGTCGGTCATGGCGCGCGCTGCCTGGCCGATGAACTCCCAGGTGGGTGCCTCGGGCATGGTCAGCCCGGCCTTTTCCATCAGGTCCTTGCGGTACATGATGAAGGACGACTCGGCATAGAACGGCGCCGCATAAAGCTTGCCTTCGTAGGACAGCCCGGCGCGCACCGGTGGCAGGATATCATCGACGTCGTATGCGGGGTCGGCGCTCAAGGCATCGAGCGGGGTGAGCCAGCCCTGCTTGGCCCAGATCGGGGCTTCATAGGTGCCGATGGTCATCACGTCATACTGGCCGCCATTGGTGGCGATGTCGGTGGTGACGTTCTGGCGCAGCGTGTTTTCTTCGAGCACGACCCAGTTCAGCGCGATGCCGGTTTGTTCGGTGAAGGCGGGGGACAGAGCCTGCATGCGCACCATGTCGCCATTGTTCACGGTGGCGATAGTGAGGGTTTGCGCCGATGCGGAAGTGGCGAGCGCCAAGGTAAAGGCGCCCACGAAAATGGGTGTCAGTTTCATTGATTCCTCCCGAACCGAAACAGCGTTTTTCCTGTTTCGGCGATAAGCAAGTACTCGCCTTCTGGGCGAAGAAGTCAAGCGCGGTATGCTTGCGGCGAAGCGGTTGCTGCGCTGGGATAGACTATGCCGATGGCGGCCTGGTTGTGCATTCATCTGTGATAATGCGGAGGTGAGCTTGTCGAAGAAAGATTTCGGTCTGCCGGAGCGATGGATCACTCAGTGGGACAGAGACCGCCGAGTTCGCCACGCGGACAGCTGCCAGCCGACCAGCGCGCCGGCGGCCGCGCCCAGGAGCAGCAGCAAGGGCGGGGTAAGCTGGCCTTGGTTGCCCGAGACAAGCCGGGGCGGGGACAGCACCTGCACGTAAGGGGCATCACTGCCGTGGCTGAGTTGGGCCGCCTGGGACAGGAAGGTCTGGTACAGCCCCCGCTTGCGCGCTGCGTCCCGCTCCAGTTTCTGGAGTTCGCCATCGTCCTGCGCCCGGCCCGCGGGCATTGGCGGGGGAGCGGCGGGCAGGGCTGCCAAACGGGCGGCAAGGTCATCACGCCTGGTCCTGGCGCTAGCGGCGGCTGCGCTGGCGCGGGTGAGCAGGCGCCGGGCTTCCTCGGTGAATCGCGCCTGGGCCAGGTCGCGTTCGAACTGCAGATCCAGCATGGTGGGATGGCGCGGCCCCAGGATGAGGTCGGCAGTATTGATGCGGGCTTGCAGATCGAGCAAGTGCGCCTGGAGCGGCGCGAGGGTTGGGGCCCATACCGGTTCTTCCGGCAGCGTGCCGGCCGCGGCTTGCCGGAGGACATCGCGGCGGCGCTGGGCTTGCTCGAGCTCTTGGCTGACGGCGGCAAGGTCATGTTCAAGCGCGACGCGGGCGGCTGGATCGATGGCAGGCTGGGGTGGGGGCGGTGGCGGTGCGTGCTCACGCCGAAAGGACTGCAATGCGGTTTCGGCCGCTTGCGCATCGCTGCGCAAGTGTTCCAGCTCGCCGCGCAGGGCGTTGGCGCGCTGTTCCAGCTGCGCGGCGTCAAAGCGGGCAAGCTCGGCCTCGAAGGCTGCGGTTAGCGCCTGGGCGATGGCGACGGATTTTGCTCCATCACCGGTGGTGACGCTCAGCGACAAGAGGCCCGCATCCTGGGCGGAAGTGACGTTGATGCGCTCGGCAAGGCGGGACACCGCCTGTTGTTGGGAAGGCAAGCCCGCGTTGTCGCCCCCGAACTCGGCGTCTTCAGCCAGTGCCTGGGCCACGACTACTTGGTTGAGCACATTGGTTGACAAGAGCATGCGGCGCTTGGTTTCGGGGCCGAGGGAGCGGGCGTCGCCGGTAGTTTGGGCGCGGGCGGCCCCGGCAATGGGCGCTGCCAGCAGATCGGTGGATGCGGTGAACAGGGCCGGTTGCAGGATGCTCCAGCTTGCAGCGAGCAAAGCGCCGAGCAGGGCAAGGATCAGCACGCTCCATAGCAGAGTGAGGCGGTGCTGTGCGGGGTAGGGAGCAGTGGGCAGCCCCACGGGCTGCAGCAGGGGAGCGGGGCGGAAAGGGTGGCCGGCAGTTGCAGCTGGGCGGGTATCCAGGCGCGCATAAGCGCGACTGGCTGAAAAGGGCGCGGCGGGTGAAGGGCCAACGGCACTGGTCATGCGGGTTCCTGCGGGGCTCCAGGCGGAAGCCGGCAGGACATTGTGTTGCGAGCACGCCGCGAAGGCGACTGCCCCGCTCTAACATTTATGGTTAACGCAGCGTTAATCCACAGGTGAATGCGCGGGGCTCGGCTTTGGTGGGGAGCTTGCTGTCAGGGCATCAGCTGGCCGCCATTGACCTCGATGGTTTGGCCGATGATGTAGCCCGAAAGCGCTTCGGAGGCGAGGAACAGGTAGGCGCCGACGCAATCCTGCGCCACGCCGAGCCGCCCCTGGGGAATGGTCGCGAGCGCGGCATCCAGCTGGGCCTGGGTGGAATAACGCTCGTGGAACGGGGTGGTGATGACGCCGGGGGCAACGGCGTTGACGCGGATGTTGAAGGGGATCAGCTCCTTGGCCATGCCGCGGGTGACATTGCCGATAAAGGCCTTGGAGGAACCATAAAGGCCAGCGCCATTGCTCGCCCCGTTGCGGGCGGCGATGGAGGTGGTGTTGATCACAAAACCACCTTGGCGCTTGAGGTGGGGAATGGCCGCGCGGGTGGCCGACAGCACCGAGCGGGCGTTGAGGTCCATCACGGCGTCGTAGTGTTCGTCGGTCCATTCGGCATAGGGCTGGCGGGCCACCATGCCACCGGCATTGTTGATCAAGCCATCGAGGCGCCCGAAATGCGCGGCGGTTTGCTCGACGGCGCGCGCCAGTTCACCAGCGCGCGAGGCATCGGCCTGGACGAGGAAAACGCTGCCGCCTGCAGCCTCGATCGTTTCGGCAACGGTTTTCGCTTCGGCGGCGCTGCTGTTGTAATGCAGGCCCACCAAGGCGCCTTGTTGGGCAAAACCGGTGGCGAGAACGGCGCCGATCCCGGTGGAGGCGCCGGTGATCAGCACGGCCTTGCCGGCGAGATCGGGAATGGTGAGGGTGGATGCGGCCACGGGGAAGTTCTCCAGTTTGGGGCAGCAGGGTTGCGACCGGTTGGCGACTTGTCCACTGGTTTTTCGCAGGTCCCACCGTTAAAACGGCCCGGCAGGAGCAAGCATGGCGGCCGAGCGCAAGGACATTCACAATTCGGACGTGCCCATGCTGTGCCGCAGTTGCGAGGCGCGGCACCGGGGCATGTGCGGCGTGCTCGAGCCCGAGCAGCTGGTGGCGCTGGCCCGCGCCACGCACAAGGCGCGGCACGAGGCGGGCGCCGAATTGATCGGGGACAGCACGCAAATCCGCTCCTATGCCAATGTGATGCGGGGCGTGGTCAAGCTCAGCAAGGTGCTCGAGGATGGGCGCCAGCAGGTGGTGGGGCTGCAGTTCGCGCCCGATTTCCTTGGCCGATTGTTCGGGCATGAAAACGCGGTTACGGCGCAAGCGGCGTCCGAGGTCGAGCTGTGCGTGGTGCCCCGGGCGGCGCTTGAAGCCCTGATCACCCAAAACCCGGCGCTGGAACACAAGCTGATGCAGCAAACGCTACGCGAGCTGGATGAAGCGCGCGACTGGATGGTAACGCTGGGGCGCAAGACCGCGCAGGAAAAGGTCGCGAGCTTCCTTTATCTGCTCGCCACCCATTGCGACCCGTCGGCGGAGCTCAGCGCATCGGTGCGGTTCGAATTGCCCTTGAGCCGAAGCGATATCGGGGATTTCCTGGGTCTGACCCTGGAAACGGTGTCGCGCCAGATCAGCAAGCTGCGCCGATGGGGGGTGATCGAAGTGGCCAACAACCGCCAGGTGGAGATCGCCGATCTCGCGCGCCTGAAGGCGCTGTGCGGCTGAAGCGCGCAACGACGCTCTGGACTTGGGCCCTCGATGATCTAGACTGCCCGGGCGTGGATGCCCCGGCGCCGCCGAGGTGAAGCGCCAGTGTTGAGCCGGAATGGGCCTGG
>JAQGKH010000174.1 GCA_028290225.1 Devosia sp.
AGCCGACAATCTCGGCCGCCCCCTAGATCAAGGGCGACCTTCCCGATATCGATGCAGTCGCAAAGCGCCCGGCTACATGGTGGCGCCAACCTGCCAGGGCACGAACTCGTTGTCGCCATAGCCGAGCTGTTCGGATTTGCTGCGCTCGCCCGAAGCCACGCGCAGCAGCACATCAAAGATCTGCTGGCCCTTTTCCTCGATCGACACGCCCTCGAGGATGTCGCCGCAATTGATGTCCATGTCCTCGGTCATGCGGGCATAAACATCGGAATTGGTGGCGAGCTTGATCGAAGGCACCGGCTTGCAGCCATAAGCCGAGCCGCGCCCGGTGGTAAAGGCCAGGATATTGGCCCCGCCCGCCACCTGCCCCGTCGCCGAAACCGGATCAAAGCCGGGCGTGTCCATGAACACAAAGCCCTTTTCGCGCACCGGCTCGGCATATTCATAGACGGCGGTGAGCGGCGTCGTGCCGCCCTTGGCCGTGGCGCCGAGCGATTTTTCGAGAATGGTGGTCAAGCCGCCCAGCTTGTTGCCGGGGGATGGATTGTTGTTCATCTCCCCGCCATTGCGCCTGGTATATTCCTCCCACCAGTGAATGCGCGCGATGAGCTTTTCCCCCACTTCGCGCGAAACGGCGCGCCGCGTCAGCATATGCTCGGCGCCATAAACCTCGGGCGTTTCCGACAGGATCGCGGTGCCACCCTGCCGCACCAGCAGGTCGGCGGCATAGCCCAGCGCCGGATTGGCGGTGATGCCCGAATACCCGTCCGATCCGCCACACTGCAGCGCCAGCATCAGTTCGGACGCATCCACCGTTTCGCGCTGCGCCCGCGCCGCCACCGGTAGCATTTCCTTGATCCGCTCCACGCCCCAATCCACCATCTTGCGGGTGCCCCCGATCTCCTGGATCGTCATGGTCTGGAAGGTGTCGGTTTCGCTCAGCCCGTAGCTTTCCTTCATCTTGCCGATCTGGAAGGCCTCGCAGCCCAGCCCCACCAGCAGTGCCGCCCCAAGATTGGGATTGGCGGTATAGCCCCACTGGGTGCGCCGGAAGATTTGGTAGCCCTCCCCCTGCAGGTCCATGGCGCAGCCCGTGCCATGCACGAACGGGATCACCCCATCGATATTGGGGTAATCGGCCAGGATCCCGGACCGGTTGATCTCCTCGGCCATGAACTTGGCCACCGTGGCCGAACAGTTCACCGAAGTCAGGATGCCGATATAATTGCGCGTACCGACCCGCCCATTGGCGCGGCGGAAGCCCTGGAACGTCGCGCGCTCATTGACCGGCACCATCTGGGGGGCCACCGCCCCTTGGGCGAAGGCATAGTCGTGGTGCAGCGTGCCATCGCCGCCCCCCATCCCGCAATTGTGCTCATGCACCCAGTCACCGGCGGCGATCGCATCCTTGGCGAACCCGATGATCTGCCCGAACTTGGTGACCGCTTCCCCCGCACGGATCGGGCGAATGGCGAATTTGTGCCCCTTGGGCACGCGCTTGGTTGCCGCCACGCCCTGCGGCGTCATTGCGCCCGCATCGATATTGGACAAGGCCACGGCAACATTGTCGCCCGGGTTCAGCACCAGGGTCTTGGCTTGCGGGCGAATCATGGTTTCGGACATCAACGGGTTCCCATTCATCGGGCCCCGGCGGCGTTCCACCGCGCTTGTGCCGCCAATATGCGGCGCCAGAGGATAACTCTGCACGATGATTTGCCAGGGACCTCGGCTATGGCTAACATGTTAGCATGATATCGGAAGCCCGTCCCTACCAATTTCTGCAGCGCACCACTGCCACGGCCCGGGGCAGCATCACGCTTGATGTGACCAATGCACTGCGCCAGGCGATCGTGTCGCTGCAACTGGCCCCGGGCGAGAACCTCGACAAATCGGCTATCTGCGAACAACTCGGCGTTTCGCGCTTTCCCGTCAGCGAAGCCCTCGGGCGTCTCCAGATTGAGGGGCTGGTGGAGATTGCCCCCCAGCGCGGCTCGACCGTCTCCCTGGTGCGCATCGCCGATGTCCGCGAATACATGCTGATCCGCAAGGGCCTCGAAAGCGAGGCCCTGCGCGTGCTGATCGGCAATCACGATGCCGAAGTGATCGAGGCGCTCCACGCCAACATGGCGGCCCAGCGCGCCGCCGCCGTGGACGAGGACAGCGAACGCTTCCACGGCCTCGATATCGAGTTCCACGACATCATCTTCCGCTCCATGCGCTTCACCAAGATCAAGGGCATCATCGATCTGGCCCGCGCCAATCTCGACCGGGCGCGCCGGCTGATCATCACCCCCCGTCGGCTGGCGCTGACCATCGCCGAGCACCAGGCGATTTTCGATGGCATCCTGTCCACCGACCAGCACCAGGCCACATCGGCGATCCGCGCCCATATCGATGCGGTGATGGTTGAACTTTTCGCCTTTGCACGCGAATACCCGCACCTCTTCGCCGATAGCGACGAGAGTGCCCAAACCCCCGACACCTTTCCCTATGGCTGAGCGCAACACGCACAAGGCCGCTTACAACTATGGAGTTCGCTGATGAAACTGCTGCGCGTTGGGCCCAAGGGCGCCGAAAAGCCCGCCATTCTGGCCGAAGACGGCACGGTCCGTGACCTGAGCGGCATTGTGGCCGATATCGGCGGCGAAGCCCTGTCGGATGCAGGCCTGGCGCGCATCCGCGCCACGGACGTCAGCGCGCTGCCCCAGTTGCAAAGCGATCGCATCGGCCCCTGCGTCGCCAATGTCGGCAAGTTCATCTGCATCGGCCTCAACTATGCCGACCATGCCGCCGAAACCGGCGCCGCCATTCCCGAAGAGCCGATCATCTTCATGAAGGCCACCAGCGCCATCATCGGCCCCAATGACGACGTGATCATTCCGAAAAACGCCATCAAGCCCGATTGGGAAGTGGAACTGGCCATCATCATCGGCACCGAAGCCCGCTATGTCGAGCAAAGCGAGGCGATGGACTATGTCGCCGGCTATTGCGTCTGCAACGACGTTTCGGAGCGTCACTTCCAGACCGAACGCGGCGGCACCTGGGACAAGGGCAAGGGCGCCGATACCTTCGGCCCCATCGGTCCGTGGCTCGTCACCAAGGACGAAGTGGCCGATCCGCAAAACCTCAAGATGTGGCTCGAAGTGGATGGCAAGCGCTACCAGGACGGCTCCACCAAAACCATGATCTTCGGCGTTGCCCATGTGGTCAGCTATGTCAGCCAGTTCATGAGCCTGCAGCCCGGCGACATCATCACCACCGGCACCCCCCCCGGCGTCGGCATGGGCATCAAGCCCGAGCCTGTCTGGCTCAAGCCCGGCAACGTCATGCGCCTCGGCATCGAGGGTCTTGGCGAGCAGCAGCAGAACGTCAAGGCGTATAGCGCCTAGTCACCGGCCCGCGAGGCGCCACCCTCCTGCCCAATGCCGGAGGATCAATCGGCACCGAATCCGCACTCGACACCCTCCCCCGCGTGGGGAGGGATCAAGGGTAGGGCGAGAGGCGGGATATGCCGCCCTCGCCCTCCTTTGCCACGCCGTCTCGTCAAGTTACGGCAATACCGGTCACACTAAGGCCGCCGCGCCACCAGATCGATCTCCACCAGTGCGCCAACCGCCAGCGCCGTCACCCCGACCGTGGTCCGGGCCGGTAGCTTGCCGGCTTCAAAAAATGTCGGCCACAGCGCGTTCAGCGCCGCATAATCCCGCTCGAACTGCGTCAGGTAAATCCGCGCCATGGTGACATGCTCGAGCCCGAGCCCCACGCCCGCCAGCACCACCCGCAGATTGTCCACCACCCGCCGCGTTTGCGCTTCGACCCCTTCGGGCAGCGGTGCATCGGGCGCCGCCGGATCGGTCGGCATCTGCCCTGTCACGAACACCCAGCCATCCGCCTCCACCGCATGGGAAAACGGCGCCACCGGCTGCGGCCCGGCGGCAATCATGTGGTGGATAGGTAAGGCCATGCAAATCTCCGATATGGGCGGCCCAACAACCACCGCAACTTGCCAACCGCCCCGGGCGTTTGGCTCCGACAACACCCTAGCGGAGCAACCCGGCCATGAGCGACAGCGAATTCACCGTTCAACGCGAGAATGGAACCGATGGCGGGCGCTATGTGATGCAGCTCGATGGCGGTGCCGAAGCCGAGATGACCTACCGCACCGGCCCGAATGGCGCCATGGTCATCGACCACACCGGCGTGCCGCGCCAGTTTGAAGGCCAGGGCATCGCGGCCAGGCTCGTGAACGCCGCCATCGGCGATGCCCGCGCGGAGGGCTTCAAGATCACCCCCCTGTGCTCCTATGTGGCCGCCCAGTTCCGCCGCCACCCGGAATGGGCTGATCTGCGCGCCTGAAGCTCAACTGCCATAGCGTATCTTTTCGGCATCCGGCGCCAGGAAGTCATCCAGCTTGTCCCAGCGCACCATTATCGTGGGTGCCCCATAGGCATAGGCAGCCACTTCATAAGGCTCGAACTGGATCACCAGCCCATATGGGCTTTCAAAGCTCCAGCGCGCCGGATCGGTCACCACTTCGGCCAGCGCCTGCGGGTCTTCCAGTTGCAGCCATTCTTTGTGTTCGGCCTTGAGCTGGCGCCAGGCAAGATCGAGCAGGCTGGCCTGCCAACCCTCTCCCACAAACAGATCGCTCGCCTGGAGCCCCCGTTCTTGGGGCACATAGTAATGCAGATAAGTCATGGCCCAATTGCCATGGGCGCCGCCATGCCCATACCAGAAATTGCTGACCTCCAGCGTGATCCGGCTGGGAAGCACCTCGCCCATCGTGATCGCCACATCGCTGTCACTGGTGGCTTCCAGCCCCGACAGATCCCCACTTTCGGCGAGCACCCGCAACGACGTCATCTTGTTGGCCTCGGCCACCACAAACGCATTGAACCCTGCTGCCAGCGAATCGTCACCATCCAGCTGCGGCAAGGTGAGTTCGTGCGTCGCGACCTTCCAATAGGCTTCGGGGTCGGCGGCCTGGTCCGGGTCCGGGAAAACGGCATAGTTGCTGGTGGGATAGAACCGCTTGCCTTCCAGCATCCGGCTGCCTTCCAGCACCTGGCCGCGCCCCTCGATCAGCGTGCGCAGGCAAGCCGCTCCTTCGGCGTCGTAATCACCAAGGCTCAACACCTCGGCGTCATCCGTGCAGGCCCGCTGCGCAAAATCGAGCCAGGCGCGCTGGTCCGAGCGCAACGCGGCCACGGCAGGCTCGCTCAGCCCGCCGATGGCCGTTGCAAAGCTTTGGGCCAGGATGTCGTCAGCCCTCGAAACTGCGGGATTGGTGCAGATCGCCCGCTCAAAAGCCGTGCTTGCCTTGCGGCAATCAAAGCTGGCGGCAGCAGCCGGCATGGCCAGCCACGCAAAGCCCATCAGGGCGCAAAGCAAACGGATCATCGGGGTTCCCCTCCCTTGGGTTGTTTCTCCCTACCATAAGCACGAAAGCCCGAAAGATCGCGGCTGTCGTGAGGGTCAGGAACCCCCACCTGATCCCGATCCACTCACCACTCACACAGTGCCCCGTTCAGGCCCGCATCACCGCGAAGGGTCGAACAAAGCTTTGCGCCTCGCGCAACTCTTCGGGGCGGATTTCATGCCCGCCCGCATGCCAGAACAGGGAAGCCTTGGCGCCCTGCGCAACAAAATACTGCTCCAGTGCTTCGGTCGCGCCTGCGGGCACCATGGGGTCTCGCCGGCCCGCGGTCAGCAGCACCTGTCGCCCGGCGAGGCCCGGGGCCGGCGGGGGCGTGAACGGGATCAGGGGATGCATCAGCACACTGGCATCAAACAGCTCCGGGCGCGCAAACTGCAGGGCCGCCAGGATATTGGCGCCATTGGAATAGCCCAGCCCCACGACCTGGGCTGGCTGGCTTTCCGCGCGCCGCGCCTCGATGAAATCAGCCATCGCCGCTACCCGCAGCGCCAAATCGTCCATGTCATAAACGCCTTCGCCGGTCCGCCGGAAGAACCGCAGCGCGCCCCCTTCGCTGACATCGCCCCGCGGCGTCACCACCCTGGCGCCCGGCAGCAATTCCCGGCCCAGGTCGAAAAACTGGTTCTCGTCCCCGCCAGTGCCATGAAACAGCACCAGCAATGGTGCCTCGGCGCTGCTGCCCGGCGCTTCGCGATAATGCTCGATGGCCATTGCCACTCTCCTTGGAATACCTGGCCCAGATATCGCGCTCCCCCGCGAGCCGCGCAATCGCCCGATCCAACCACACTCTGTTGCCGCCTGAGCAACAATCGGTCCCCGCCACTTGCGACTGCCGACAAAAAGCCGCCTCCATCGGCCAAGAGGTCGGCCGGCGGCATCAAGCGTGGTGACATTGCCAGCCGATCCCCTATTGTCCGGCGCACAATCAACCGCTGAGCCCCACCTCCTGATGCAGCATGGCACCACCACCGATCCGCTGATCCTCGTGGGTGCCGGTCTGGCCAGCGCCTTGATCGCCCAGCGTCTGGCCGGGGGGAGCAATAATCCACCCCCTATCCTCATGCTCGAAGCGGGTGCCGAGCCCTTTGGCGATCACACCTGGTCGTTCCACGCCGCCGATCTCACCCCCGCCGATCTGACCTGGCTCAGCCCCTTGGTGGCCCACCGCTGGTCCGGGCAATCGGTGCGCTTCCAGGCCTTTTCGCGCCATCTGCGCTCGGGCTATGCGAGCCTGTCCACGGCCTCGGTGGCGCAGGCCATCGCCGAGCTGCCCAATCTCCAGCTGCGCACCGCCGCAGAGGTGATCGAGTTGCGCCCGGACGGGGTCACCCTGGCCAGCGGCGAGCGCCTTCCCGCCCGCTGCGTCATCGACGCGCGTGGCTTCAACCCCAGTCCGCATTTGGCGCTCGGCTACCAGAAATTTGTCGGTCAGGAGGTCGAAACCACTCACCCGCACGGCATCGAGCATCCCCTGATCATGGATGCCTCGGTCGACCAGCACGATGGCTATCGCTTTGTTTACCTGCTCCCCTTTTCCCCCACGCGCATTCTCATCGAGGACACCCGCTATTCCGATGGCGAAAACCTCGACCGCGCCGAACTTGCCCGCGACATCTCCGCCTATGCGCAAGCGCAAGGCTGGACCATCAGCACGGTGTTGCGCGAGGAACATGGCGTCCTGCCCATTGCTCTCGCCTATGACGCCGAAAAATTCTGGGCCGAACGCCCGCGCGATATTCCCCAGGCCGGCATGCGCGCCGCCTTGTTTCACCCCACCACCGGCTACAGCCTGCCCGATGCGGTACGCCTCGCCAATCTGATCGCCGATGCCTGGCCCCTGGGCAGCGCCGCACTGGCGCAGCGCATCCGCACTCATGCGCTTAAGCGCGCCCGGGAACAAAAATTCTACCGCCTGCTCAACCGCATGCTGTTCCGCGCCGCCCGGCCAAGCCAGCGCCATCTGGTGCTGCAGCGCTTTTACCGTCTGGGCGAACCGCTGATCGAGCGCTTCTATGCCGGGCAAACAACCCGGGCCGACATGGCACGCATCCTCATGGGCAAGCCGCCGGTCCCCATCCACCGCGCCATCCCCTGCCTGCGGGAAGCGCCATTCCTGTCGCAGGAGCCCTTGTGAGCGCCAAGCCCCACCAGACCGCCGCAGTGATCGGAGCCGGCTTTGGCGGCCTGGCGCTGGCCATTCGCCTGCAAAGCGCCGGCATTGCCACGACGCTCTTTGAAAAACGCGACAAGCCCGGCGGCCGCGCTTACGTCTACACCGATGATGGCTTCACCTTCGATGCCGGCCCCACCGTCATCACCGATCCCGATTGCCTGCAACAGCTCTGGGCCCTGAGCGGGCGCAGGCTGGCGGACTATGTCACCCTCCTACCGGTAAGCCCCTTTTACCAGCTGTGCTGGGAAGACGGCTATCGCTTCGACTATGCGAACGACCAGGCCGACATCGATCGCCAGATCGCCGCCAAGTCGCCCAAGGACGTTGCCGGTTACCACCGCTTCCTGCGCTATTCGCAAGACCTTTACCGCGAGGGCTACGAAAAGCTCGGCACCGTGCCCTTCCTCAATTTCTGGTCGATGATCAAGGCGGCGCCCCAGCTGGTGCGCCTCGAAAGCCACCGCAGCGTTTATTCCAAGGTGGCCCAGTTCATCAAGGACGAGCAGCTGCGCCAGGCCTTCAGCTTTCATTCCTTGTTGGTGGGCGGCAACCCGTTCGAAACCTCCTCCATCTACGCCCTGATCCATGCACTGGAGCGCCAGGGCGGCGTATGGTTTGCCCAGGGTGGCACCGGCGCGCTGATCGCGGGCATGGTGCGCTTGTTCGAGGACCTCGGCGGCAAGCTGCATCTCAACGCCGCCATCGACCGCATCGAAACGGCGGGCACCAGGGTCACCGGCGTCGCCCTCGTCGATGGCACCACCCACCCCTTCGACATGGTCGCCTCCAACGCCGATGTGGTCCACACCTATAAGCATATGCTGCGCGCCACGCCCCGCGGCACCAACGAGGCCAGGGCGCTGGAAAAGAAGCGCTTCTCCATGTCGCTCTTCGTGATCTATTTCGGCCTCAAGGCCGAGCATCCCGAACTGCGCCACCACATGGTGCTGTTCGGCCCCCGGTATCGCGAACTCATCTCCGAGATCTTCAAGGCCGACGGCCTCGCCGATGATTTCTCGCTTTACCTGCACGCCCCCTCGGTCACCGACCAGAGCCTCGCCCCCGCCGGCTCCAGCGCTTATTACGTGCTCTCGCCCGTGCCCCATCTGGGCACCGCCCCCATCGATTGGGCTGTGCAGGGCCCGCTGTATCGCGACCGCATCCTCAAATACCTCAACGACCACTACATCCCGGACCTGCTCAAGGATCTGGTAACCGTCCGCCACTTCACCCCTTTTGATTTCCGCGATGAGCTCAACGCCCATCTGGGCTCGGCCTTTTCTGTGGAGCCGATCCTGACGCAAAGCGCCTGGTTCCGCCCCCATAACCGCGACGACCACTTCTCCAATCTCTACATCGTTGGCGCCGGCACCCATCCCGGCGCCGGCATTCCCGGCGTTGTCGGCTCGGCCAAGGCCACCGCCGGCCTGATGATCGCCGCCGCGGCACCATGAGCGAC
>JAQGKH010000212.1 GCA_028290225.1 Devosia sp.
CGGAATGGCCTCGATCTGGGCGCGCAACGGCGCGATCGCAGCTTCGATACGGGCGGAATAAGCGGCGGCATTGGCGGTGTAGGTCGCGGCATTGACCGGATCGTATCGCACAAAGGCATCGCGGATATTACGGATATAAACCACGGCATTGGCCGAGGACATCCAGGCATGGGGGTTGGGCTTGCCCTGGTAGGGGCCCTGGCCGATGCCGACCGGCTCGATGCCGTCGCTGACCACGACGCTGGGCACATCAGGGAGATTGTCAAGAAACTGGGCGAACCATTGCTCCAGATTAAGCCCGTTCCACAAGATGAGGTCGGCATCCTGCGCCCCGATCAGATCGCCCGGCGTGGGCTGGTAATTGTGGATCTCGGAGCCCGGCTTGGTGATGGAAACCACTTCGGCGGCATCGCCCGCGACATTGCGGGCCATGTCGGCAATGATGGTGAAGGAGGTGACGGCCTTGAAGCGATCCTGCGCAACAGCGGGAACGCCCAACATCAGGGCGAAGGGAACAAGCAAGGCAAGGAAACGCAACATCGGCACCCAATTCCAGCGGTTACCGCACAGAGTTAGTGCTATTGCAACTCATTTGCAAGAAGCTGCGTGGTGCAGCCGGAGCTAAAAGCATTGCCGCCCGTTCTTCGTTTCAAGCGAACAAGGAGCGTGTCGTGGATCGTAAATGGATTGCCGGAATTGTGGTGGCGGTGATTGTCGTGCTGGCGCTGGTGGCGTTCAGCCAGAACCGCAACCAGCCTGATGCCACCGCTGCCGATCCCACCCTGACCGGCCCAAGCGATCCCGCGCCGCGCCCGTAACGGCACTCGGCCGGGGCGGGAAGCGGCGCTCGGGTGCGGGTGATTGGCGTTCAGTGGGACGGGTCGTCGAAATCCCGGGATTCGTTGTCGGGCTCGATATAGCCCTCCTGCTGCAGCCAGTCGCGCAGGATGCGGTTGATGGCATCGTTGCGACTGATGGCGCCAGCCGAGGTCTGGCTGCGATCGGCGACAAAGCGGTCAATGCCAGGCAGAAGGTCGGCATCGAGGTCGGGAATGGGGCTGAGATCGGGATGGGGCTGCATCAGTACAAATTCCGGGGCTAGACGGAGGGGCGTTTATGGCGTTCGGCGGCCGCATCGGCATCTTCGCGGCTGCCGCCGGCCCGCTCGATGATCTGGCGCGCTTCATCTGGGGACAGGCCATGGCGGCTGGCAAAGGCCGCCAATTCATGGGGGTGATCGGCCGATAAGCGGGCCCGTTCAGGCCCGCCCAGCAAGTCTTTGGGGTCCAGCATCGCCTCGGCCTCCGGTGGGTTGCTGGAGTAACCCCGCCCCGGCCAACCAGTTCCCTCGACGGCGCCCGCCCGCCGCCGCGCTTCAATCGCGATTGTTGCGGCGCCGATATTGGCTGGCCAGATAAACGACGACCACCGCGAACACGGCGCCAATGGCGATCTGCACCCAGCTGATGCGGGTGAGCAGGTCCGTGGCAAAAGCTGCAAAGCTGAACGGCGCCGCCGTGGTGGACCAGGCCTCGACATAGCCCTGGGTCAGCGGGAAATCGGCGCGGTATTGCAGATATTCCCAGGTCCGGGTGCTCAGCGGCTGCCAGCCACCGCCCAGCACCACCCATTCGAGGGTGGACAGCAAGGCGGGAAACAGCAGCGACAATGGAATGGCCCAGCGGCCCACCAGCGTCGCCAGGGCCCCCACAAAGGCCATGAACGGCAGGTACCAGAGCAGGCCCAGCGCCAGCACCAGGAGGAGGCTCGCCGCCACCTGCGCGTAGACCCCGGCCACATTGCCCAAAAGCGCAAAACCGCCACCCCCGTTCAGCGCCGAAGTGGATACCGCCACGCCAAACAGCAATGCTCCGCTCAACAGGGCGATGACGAAGATCGTGGCGGGGAAAATGGTCAGCGCCGCGCCCAGCTTGGACAGCAGCACGGTGAAATCAGACACCGGCATGGACTTCCAGAACAGCATGGCATTGTTGCGCTTGTCGGCGGCAAAGCTGTCGGCGCAGTAAAAGAACAGCGTCGCGACCAGATACAGCGACCAGGCAAAGGCAAAGCCTAAAAAGCCCCATTCGTAGATGCGCATGGGCGCGGCGGTAAACAGCGCGCCCGAAAAGCGCGCATCGATGCGCCCCACGGTGAATGCCAGGATAGTGGAGCCCAGCAGCACCGCCACCAACAGCAGCGGGCCCACCAGAAAGGCCCCGCGATGTTCCAGGAACTCGCGCCGGATCAGGGCAACAAAGGCCTTCATGGCGTGGGCTCCGGAATGGCGGTGGGCCGCTGCATCAGGGCGACAAACAAATCCGACAAGGTGGGGCTCGACAGCGCGCCCAGATCTTGCAGGCGACTGCGATCGACGCCTTCGAAAATCATCACCGTTTGCCCGAAGCGCGTTTCCTCGAACACCGGCCCGAGGGCACGGGCGCTGGCCCGCTGGGCAGGATCGTTGCTCACCAGCTGGATGAAGTTCTGCGCCACCGCTTCCATGGGCTGGTGCAGGATCAGGGTGCCATCGCGGATGAACATGACGTCCGACAGCATGAACTCGATCTCGTCCACCTGGTGGGTGGTGATGATCAGCGTACGCTCCTCGTTCATGTAGTCTTCCAGCAGCCGCCGGTAGAAGCGCTTGCGATAGGTGATGTCGAGCCCCAGCGTTGGCTCATCGAGCACGAGGAGCTTGGCGTCGATCGCCATCACCACGGCCAGGTGGAGCTGCGCCAGCATGCCCTTGCTCAGGTTCTTGATCTTGAGTTCGGGCTTGAGATCGGTGCCCTGGAGAAAGGCGTGAGCCTTGTCGGGGGAAAAATTGGGGTGGATGCTGGACAACAGGGAGAACAGCTCCCGCACCCGCAAGAAGCGCGGCAGGCTCGCCACATCGGAGATGAACGCAACATCGCGCATCAGCCGGGCGCGGTGGGCAAAGGGATCAAGGCCCAGCACACGAATGGTGCCGGCGCAAGCGGTCAGGCCCAGCATGGCATTGAGCGTGGTGGTCTTGCCCGCCCCATTGTGGCCGATCAGCCCATAGATGCGCCCGGGCGGAATATCGAAGTCGAGCCCGTGCAGGATCTCCTTGCGTCCGAACTTCTTGCGCAAGCCACGCGCGGCAACGATCGGCTCGATGGGGGCAGCTGGCTCAGACATCGTTTGATCCGCAATCGGGGTGAAAGGAGGCAAGCAGCGTTGGGGCATCGAGCTGCAGGGCGTGGATGCGCGCGGCAATGCGGGGCCAGTCCTGCTGCAAAAAGTTCTGACGCTCTTTGGCCAGCAGGATTGCCGGCGCGCCGGGGGTGACGAACATGCCCATGCCGCGCCGCTTTTCCACCACGCCCAGCTCCACCAGCGCCTCGAAGGCCCTGGAAACGGTGAGCGGATTGACCGAAAGCTCGGCGGCGATCTGGCGCACGGAGGGCAGGGCCTCGCCCTCGCGCACGGCGCCGCGCAGGATCATTTCCACCAGGCGCTGACGGATCTGCACGAAGATCGGCTGGTTGGGGTGGAAATCGTCCATGCGGACCCTGTATGGTGTAATAGAGGACTAGCACACCACTGCACTGTGTCAACATGCAGCCGCCCATACCGCTTTGCAGCGCGAGGCGAGACGGTTAGGGTCAGGCCGCTTCTGCCCGGACCTGCCCAGTGACCAGCCGTTCGTTTTTGTTTCCCCCCGATCATGCCGACCTGGCATTGACGCGCCTGCTTGCCACGGCATTGAGGGCGACGGGGTTCCTCAAGGGCGCTCCGGGCGAACACAAGCGGGGATGGTACCGGCATGGCGAGGACAACAGCGCCGTGCTCGCCGGGCTGTTCGCGGCGCTCGCCGAGGCCTATCCGAGCGGCGGGCCGGCCTTCTGGGCGGTGCGGCTATGGACCAATCTCCTGTGGCAGCCCGCTTATCTTGCGGTGATCGCCGTGCATGCGCATGGCGCGGTGCCCGATCTGCGGGCGATGTCGCAAGCCCGGCAGGGGCTCGACATCAACGGCTTTCGCCTGCCGCCCGGTCCCCAACGGCAGGGCCCGGTTGAACAGATGATCGACTGGGCGGCCGCGGACCTGAAGGCCATGGCGCACCACTTGCTGGATGAGATCAACGCCATCACCAGGCTCAAGCCCGTACCGGCGCGGCGGTTGCTGGCGGCACGGGTGCTGGGCGTGCTGGCGCGGCTCGAGCGCATGCAGCCCGTAGTTTGCATTGCGGAAGTCCAGGAGTTCGCCGGGCAGTGGCTCGCAGCGCTGGACCTGGCAGGGCAGGGGGAACTGGAGTCCGTGCAACTGGAGAACGGCCGCGCAGCGCTGGTGCTGGCGCGCAAGGGCTGTTGCCTGGACTTTCTGGTATGGCCCGATCGGCTGTGCTCATCCTGCCCCACGCAGGCGGCCCGGTTGCGGCTGGCGCGCCAGCGCGCCGAGCTCGAAGCCGAAGCG
>JAQGKH010000239.1 GCA_028290225.1 Devosia sp.
TCCATGCCGGGGGTTTATATCGGCTTTCTCGACAAGGTGCCGATGGGCGCCTTCATGAACAAGGGGCTGACGCTCAAAACGGGGCAGACCCACACCCACCGCTATCTGGCGCCGCTGCTGCAGTTGGTGGTGGAAGGCAAGATCGACCCAACTTTCGTGATAACGCACCAGGCTGATCTTTCCCAAGGGCCGGACCTTTACCGCAAGTTCCGGGACAAGGAAGATGGGTGCATCAAGGTGGTGATGAAGCCCTGACGCATCGCATTGTTGGCCCACATCCATTGGAGCGAGATCCGATGACAACGCCCGATGATCTTACCGACGCCGCCCTGGCGGTATTTGCCTTCGCCATTTACCACCAGCTCGATAGCGGTGAGCCGGTAACAAAGGTCGTGGCCGATGACGGCAAGGGGCACCGGGCCAACCGTTCCGCCGTGGAAGAACTGGAAAAGCTTGGGTTAGCCCGTCTGGAGGGAGATGCCATCAGCTTTTCGCCCGAAGGTATGCAGATGATCGAGCAGTTGATCGGACGCCTGCTTGGGCGCTAGCCCAGGCCCAGTGTTGCGATCAGCTCGGCAGCCGCAGCCGCGCCGGCGCGATTGGCGCCGATGGTGGATGCGGAAGGCCCATAGCCGACAAGGTGGATGCGTGGATCGCGCAGTACCTGGGTCGCGAGGCGCCCGTCCATGCGGATGCCGCCGCCCTCTTCCCGTAGCGCCAAGGGGGCGAGGTGATCGAGGGAGGAGCGAAAGCCGGTGCACCAAAGGATCACATCGGCTTTCTGCTCGGCACCGTCGCTCCAGCGCACCCCATCCTCCGTGATTTCGCTGAACATCGGCAGGCGCTGCAACACGCCGCGGGCCCGCATCGCCGCAATTGCCGGGGTTTCCGGCAGGCCGGTCACCGAAACCACCGATAGGGGCGGCAGGCCAGCGCGCACACGTTGCTCCACCAAAGCAACGGCAGCGCGGCCAGCCTCCCCGTCAAACGGGCCGGCGCGGAATTGCGGCTCGCGTCGCGTGACCCAAAGCGTGGTGGTGACGCCAGAGATTTCGTCCAGCAGCTGAATGGCCGAGATGCCACCACCGACGACCACCACATGCTTGCCCCGGAACTGGTCGGGGCCTTGGTAATCACTGGTATGGAGTTGCCGGCCGCGAAATAGTTGGGCGCCGGGATAGACGGGAATAAAGGGCGTTTTCCAGGTACCGGTCGCGTTGATGATGCCGCGAGCCGAGAAAGTGCCCCGGTCCGTTTGCACTCGGAGCCGCTCGCCCCGATTCGCCACGCTTTGCACCAGCACAGGACGCAGCACCGGTATTTCAAAGAGCCGCTCATAGGCGGCAAAGTAAGCGGGCACAGCGATCCTCGCCGTGACCTCGCGGCTGGTGAGTTCAACCGCTTCGCTGAACGGCAGACCTGGCAGGTCATGGATGCGGTTGACCGTGCTGAGGGTCAGGGACGGCCAGCGGAATTGCCAGGCGCCACCCGGCGCATCGGCGCTGTCGAGCACGAGGTAGCCGCGGCCTGCGGCAATGCCGCGCGCGCGCAGGTGATAGGCGGCGGACAAACCTGCCTGCCCGGCACCGATCACAACGATGTCAGCCTGTTGCGCGGGGATGGAGAGGCCTGACGGGGGAGACTGCGGCGCTGGGGACAGGAGCTCGCTCCGGTTTAGATTGACCGATTACAGTAAGCCGCTGGCGCCGCTCGGTCAGCTGCTGCAGCTGCGCTACCGGGAAGACCTGGCGGATCCTGCACATGCACTTGAAGCACGCCCGGGCTTTCCGCCGGCAGCGCAACACGATAGCTGTAAGACGGTTTCAGCTTAACCAAGCTGCCGATGAAAGCGAGCGTCCCATGGCCAGGAAAATCACCATCGCCCCTTATAGTGGACCGGCCGGAGGCTGGGGATCGATCAAGTCGGTCACCCGATATCTGGAGAGCGAGAACATTCTGGCGACGGGGCCGCTGGCGTTGCGCAAGCAGAACAAGCCGGAGGGCTTTGCCTGCGTCAGCTGCGCCTGGGCCAAGCCGGTGCCGTCGCACCCGGCCGAGTTCTGCGAAAACGGCGCCAAGGCGACAGCCTGGGAGCTGACCCGCAAGCGGGTGACGCCGACATTTTTTGCCGAACACACCGTCAGCGAACTCAAGACCTGGTCCGACCATGACCTTGAGGCCATCGGCCGGCTGACCACGCCGCTGCGCTATAATGGGCAGACGGACAAATACGAGGCGGTGGATTGGACCGAGGCCTTTGCCACCATCGGGCGCGAACTTGCCGCCATCCGCGAGGTCGATCCCAAGCGCACGGTGTTCTACGCCTCGGGCCGCGCCTCACTCGAAACCTCCTATATGTACCAGTTGCTGGCCCGGCTTTATGGCAACAACAACCTGCCCGACAGCTCCAATATGTGTCACGAATCGACCTCTGTCGGGCTGGCGGAAAGCATTGGCGTGCCGGTGGGCACGGTGGTGCTGGACGATTTCAAATCCGCCGATGCGCTGTTTTACTTCGGGCAGAATGTCGGCTCCAACAGCCCCCGCATGCTGCATCAGTTGCAGGAAGCCAGCGAGCGCGGCGCCACCATCGTCACCTTCAACCCGCTCAAGGAGCGCGGGCTGGAGCGCTTCATCAATCCGCAAAATCCGGTTCAGATGCTGACGCAGCAGGAAACGCGCATCAGCCGCGAATACTACCAGGTGCGCCCGGGCGGCGACATTTCGGTGGTGATCGGGATGTGCAAATGGCTGTTCGAGGCCGAGCGAAAAGCCCAGGCCGAAAACCGCCAGCCGGTGCTCGACCATGGCTTTCTCGCCGAGCATACCAGCGGCCTCGAGCCGTTCCAACGCTTTGTGGAAGCGCAGGACTGGGCCGATCTCGAGCGGGAAACCGGGCTGTCGCGGAGCCAGATCGAGCGGGCCGCCGCCCTTTATGCCGCGGCGCCCGCCGCCATGGTGGTTTACGGGATGGGCATCACCCAGCACAAGCTCGGGGTCGAGGCCGTGCAGATGCTGGTCAACCTGCTGCTGTTGCGCGGCAATATCGGGCGGCCGGGCGCCGGCATCTGCCCGGTCCGCGGCCATTCCAACGTGCAGGGGCAGCGCG
>JAQGKH010000250.1 GCA_028290225.1 Devosia sp.
TGGCCGCGGTGGGCGGGCTGCGCACGGCCGCGTTCCAGACTGGGTTGCGGGTGTCGCGCATCCGCATCAAGGCTTATGCATTGGCGGGGCTGTTCGCGGCCCTGGCCAGCCTTTGCCTTACCGGGGAAACCGCGAGCGGCGATCCGCTGATGGGGGGGCGGCTGGCGCTGGCTTCGGTATCGGCGGTGGTGCTGGGCGGCACGGCGCTGGCGGGGGGCTCGGGCAGTGTGTTCGGCTCCGTGCTGGGAGCGCTGGTGGTGGGCATGATCGGGAATGTGATCTTTTTTGCCGGCCTGCCTTTTGATTACCAGACCCTGATCCAGGGCCTGATCACGCTGGCGGCGCTGGCCGGTGGCGTTCTGGTGGCGCGGCGCTAGGGGGAGCTAGGATGAACCGGGGCAAGGCTATTCTTTCCGATCCGCTGGTGCTGGCCGCCATTTCCATCCTGGTGCTGCTGGGCCTGGGGGAGTTCCTGTCGCCCGGCTTTGCGCAGGGCAGCCAGATCGTGCGGCTGCTGGTGGTGTCGGCGATCCTGGGGATCGTGGCGGCGGGGCAAAGCCTTGTGGTGATCGGCGGGCGCGAGGGGATCGACCTGTCGGTCGGTGCCTTGATCTCGCTGGGGGCGGTGCTGGCGGGCAATGTGATGTCGGGTTCGGACGGCGCCATCCTGCCGGCGATCCTGGTGGCGGGGGGCGTGACCTTTGTGGTGGGGCTCGTGTCCGGGCTGGGAGTAACGCTGTTGCGCATTCCGCCCCTCGTAATGACGCTGGGCATGACCGGGGTGGTGCAGGGCGGGCTCATCGTGCTGTCGCGCGGCATTCCTTCGGGCAATGCGGCGCCGGCACTGATGGGGTTCGTCAACCAGCCATTGCTGTTCGGTCTGCCCGGAATTTTGGTTGTTTGGGCGGTGATCGGGGTGGCGATGTGGTTCCTGCTGCGCCGCACGGCGCTGGGCTATGCCATTTATGCCATGGGGTCCAATGAACGCGCCGCGGTGCTGACCGGATTGCCGACGCGGGCGATCCGGACGTTGCTGTATGGGCTGTCGGGATTGTTTGCGGGCCTGACCGGGGTATGCGTGATCGGTTATACCGGCAACAGCTTCATTTCGGTGGGTGACCAATATGTGCTGCCATCGATCATCGCGGTGGTGATCGGGGGGATTTCGCTGGCCGGCGGCTCGGGCAATTATTTCGGCGTGATCCTAGGCGCCATCGCATTGACGCTGCTGCAAAGCGTGTTGACGACGCTGCAGTTCGAGTTCTGGGGGCGGCAGCTGATCTTCGGGGCGGTGCTGCTGGTGCTGATGCTGCTTTATGGGCGGACGCGCCAGCTGCGCGTTTGAGTGGAGTAAAGCCGCCGTGCCGGCCGGGTTGGCTGGCACGGCTGGGCGACGTTACTCGACGAAGGTCACCTCGACGCCGGGCTCGACCATGGCGGCCAGTTCGCGCGCATCCCAGTTGGTCAGCCGCACGCAGCCATGCGAGCCGGTCTTGTCGATCTTGGACGGCTCGGGCGTACCATGGATGCCATAGGTGGGCTCGGACAGGTCGATCCACACCGAGCCGACCGGACCAGTGGGGCCCGGCGGCAGGGTCAGCACTTCGGTGTTGTCACCCTGCTGGAAGTTGACTTCGGGATTGTAGGTATAGTCGGGGTCCAGCACCACGACCTCGACCGTGTGGGTGCCGGAAGGCGAAGGATTGTCCTCGCTGCCGATGGTGGCGGGATAAGCGGCGACCAGCTGGCCGTTGGCATCGAAGGCGCGCAGCATGCCCTGCTGCTTGTCGGCTTCGATGGTGGCCACCATGCCCTCCCGATCGGCGCCCGGCGCCGCGACGGCGATTGCTTCGCCCTCGGCAAAGGTCGCATTGGGGTTCAGGGCCTTGAGAAAATCCTCATCCATATGGAATTTTTCGGCCAAGGCTTCGGTCAGGCTCGTATAGCCAAGGAAATCGCGCTCGGCCAATTCAGCATAGTCCGTGGGCAGGGGGTCGACGATCGCTTCGGCATCCTCGGCGGTGATGGTGTACATCATCACTGTTGGATCGGGGGTTTGGAGCCGCTCCAGCACCGCGGGGTCGAGCGTGCCATTGCCGGGGAGATGGTTGATGGCGGCAAAGGCCATGACTGCCTTGCGCACATTAGCGCCGTCATAGCCATCGATCACTCCCGGCGAGATACCGGCGCGATCCAGCAGAATCTGCAGCCGGGCAATAGCGGGATCGGGATGCTTGGGCGATGCGGGCTCCCCGGCACCCTCATTTGCCGCAGCGGCGGGCGGTTGGGCCTCCCCTTGGGCTGGCAGGGCGCCGGCAAAAAGCGGCACCAGCGGCTCCAGGGCTGCGGCATTGATGGCTTCGGGGGTCAGCGCGGGGGGCTCGGACGGTTGTGCCCAGGCAGGAACAGCGATGGAGGTGGCAAGAACCAGGGAAAGGGAGAGGCAGGCGGCGATGTTCATGATGGACCTGAGGTTGAGCATTGCCACGACAACGCCGCAGCGATGCCCAAGTTTCCCCCCGCCCCAGCCCTATTCACACAAGCGGGCCGTGCAGGCGGCGCCGTGGCAGCCCATATCGAGGTGGAAGTGGTCGTGATGCTCGGCATTGGCTTCGGGGCCGAGGGTGGTGGAAAAGCTCGAACAGGCGGCATCATGGGCAAAGCGGAGGAACTTGCCTTCGGGCGCGTCGGCCTTGGGCCAGTCCGCTTCCACGCTGATGGTGCGCCCGTCTTCGAGTGAAAAGCCCACAATGTCCAGGGCATCGGCCATGCCGTGTTCGGAGATGCGATCGGAGTCGCCGCCAACGCGATCGCGGCAGGCAAAGCTGGTGCCCACATTCAGAGTAGCCAGCTGAGTGTTTTCGCGGGCCTGCAGGAAGCCATCCAATGCTTGCCCCCATTGGGGAAGCGTCGTGGCAACCTCGCAGGTCATGGTGGCTTCGCCCGATAGCGGCACCATGCGGCCATTGACCAGCACGCCGGTGACGGCCAGCGGCGACTGGGCGCCGCAATCGCCATCGCTAATGGGCGGCAGCAGGCTGGCTTCGAGCTGGCCGGCGACCAGGGCCGGGCATTGCGTCTGGTAGGGGCGCGGGGGCGCTGCAGGTTCTGCGGGTGCTGCCGTCTCGAGAGGCAGGGATTCCGGTGCCTCGGCTTCGGGCGATTCCGCGGCGGGTGCCAGTTGAGCGGGATCAACTGGTGCCGGGATGGCTTGGGTCGGGGCACTGGCGGGCGCCTCCGTTTCCGTATCGGGCTCGCCAAGGGCAGCGGGCCGGTCCCGCGGCATGGGCGGGGCCTCCTGCGCCAGGACGGGCAAGGACAACAACAACACAAAAGGAAGCCAGGGGGTGCGCAACATGGTGGCAGAACGCCGGCGCCTGCTGCTGCGTTGCGCCCTTTGCGACTAAGTTTGGTTCAAGAAGCGCCGCAAGCGCCCGATCCCGGCCTCGATCTTGGCGGGCGCGGCGGCAAAGCACCAGCGCAGCCAGCCTTCGCCTTCCGGACCAAAGGCGCTGCCGGGAGCGAGCCCCAGCCCCGCTTCGACCACGAGGCGCTTGGCCAGGGCGAGCGAGTCGGTGTGACCGGCGAGGCGGAAAAAGGCGTACATGGCCCCATCGGCCCGGGGCAGGCAAACGCCCGGCAATTGCCGGAGTGCGCCGAGCAAACCGGCTCGGGAGGTGGCGATGTCGTTGTGCATGCTGGCAATAACGGCCTCGCTTGCCGGGTCGGACAGCGCCGCCAGGCCACCGGCCTGCACAAAGCCGGGCGCGCAGGATGTGTTGTATTCGACCAGCTTTTCGAGCTGGGGCACCAGCGGGGTGGGCAGCACCAGCCAGCCAAGGCGCCAGCCGGTCATGCGCCAGGTCTTGGAAAAGCTGTTGACCACCATGAGCCGCTCCTCGGGATCGGCGAGTCCCAGCATGGAAGGCGCCACGGAGCGTCCCGGGGTGAACACCAGGCGCTCGTAAACCTCATCGGACAGAACCCAGATGCCCCGTTGCCGGCAATGGGCAAGGATGGCCGCCTGCTGCTCGGGGGTAATGGTCCAGCCCGTGGGATTATTGGGGGAGTTGAGGACCAGCATGCTGGTGTTGTCGGTCAGGGTGGCGAGCAGTTGATCGAGGTCGAGATGCCAGCGATCTTCCCGGACCGTCAGGGGGAAGCGGATGACTTCGGCCCCGAGAATGCGCGGGATCTCGGCAATGTTGGGCCAGATCGGGGTGACCACGACCACCCGGTCACCCGGGGACAGCACCAGTTGGCTGGCCAGCATGAGGGCCGACACGCCCGAGCTGGTGACACCCACCCGTTCCGCGTCTAGCGGAACCCCGTGCAGGTTCGAGACATAACTGGCAATGGCGCTCCGTAGCGCCGGCAGGCCTAGATTTTGCGTGTAGAATGTCTGGCTAAGATCCAGGGCCTCAGCCGCGGCCATGCGGATAAAGGATGGGGTGGGTTGATCGCTTTCCCCAAACCAGAACGCGTCCACGTCGGGGCGGTCCATGCCGGCATTGGCAACTTCGCGGATGCGCGAGGGGGCAAGCTCAAGCACGGCCTTCCGGGCCCTGGCTGGCGAGGGGAAGCGTTCAACCATCAGATCCATCCACTGCTTGTTGCGACAGCCAGCCCGGTCCTGCCGGCCTTGGCGCAGCTATGCCGATTGCGCCGGGCAAGGCAATCGGCTTCCGCTGGTCGCAGGGTTGACTTAAAGACCTGAGGTGCTCAAAATCGTATCGGATAGGATTTGTGTATGATCAATGTTGCAAGCGCCGAAGCCCGGCGCGTGAGCGAGGCCGCGTTGCGGCGGGCCGGCGTTCCCGCCCAAGCTGCCGCCTTGCAGGTGGACCTGCTGATCGAGGCCGAATTGCGCGGGCGAGCGTCACATGGCTTGCTGCGGCTGCCACGCCTGACCGATCGCATCGCCAACGGGGTTGCCAGCCCAACGGCAACGGGCAGGATGGAGTGGCGGAGCGACAGCTTCCTGCGCGTCGACGGGCAGAACGGGCTGGGCCCGGTGGTGGCGATGGAAGCGCTGCGTAGCGGGGCCGAGCGAGCACGGCGCACCGGCGTCGTCGTAGTGGCCATCGCCCACAACAATCACCTGGGCATGCTGGCCTGGTATGCCGAAAAGATTGCCGAGCAGGGCCTCGTGACCCTGGGCTTCACCACCAGCGAAGCGCTGGTGCATGCCTGGGGCGGGCGCACCGCGATGCTGGGCACCAATCCCGTGGCGATCGGCGTGCCGCAAGAGGGGACACCCTTCGTGCTGGACATGGCAACAAGCCTCGTGTCCATGGGGCAGATCCATGACTATGCCCAGCGCGGCGAAGCCCTGCCGCCGGGCTGGGCGCTAGACGCCAATGGCGAGCCGACCACCGATGCGGTTGCCGCGACCAAGGGCTCGATAGCCCCGTTCGGGCAAGCCAAGGGCTATGCGCTGGGGCTGGCGCTGGAACTGCTGGTGGTGGCGCTCACCGATTCCGCCATCGGCCGGGATGTGACGGGCACGCTGGATTCGACGCGGGTCGCCAGCAAGGGCGATGTGTTCATCCTGATCGATCCGGGCCTGCAGCCGGGCACGACCGAGCGGATCGGGGCCTATCTGGACCTGGTGCGCGCTTCGGGCGACGAGCAGGGCGAGCGCCGCGTGGCGGTGCCCGGCGACCGGGCCATGCGGGTCAGGGCGGAACGGCTGGAGACCGGCATTCCACTCCCCCGGCCGCTATGGGCCAAGCTGCGCGACCTTGCCGGCGAGCCTGCATCCCCAACCAAAGAGCTGACATGAGTATTTACGGCGCCATCCGCAGCCCGAGGGCGATCTATTTCGGCGCCGGACAGCGCCAGGCCCTGCCTGCTATTGTCGCGGCCTTGGGGCAGCGCGTGCTGTTGTGTTCCGATGAGCGGTTCACCCAGGATCCGATGCTGACGGCAATCCGGACCGGGCTGGATGCGGCGGGTTTGACCACCGAGCTTTATGACGGCACCATTGCCGAATTGCCGCTGGCCTGCGTTGCGGAAGCGACGGCCCAGGCGCGCAGCTTTGCTCCCGACGTCATCGTTGGGATCGGGGGCGGCAGTTGTCTTGACCTGGCCAAGCTCGTGGCCCTCAGCCTTTCGCATGGCGATGAGCTGTCGCAGTTCTATGGCGAGTTCAAGGTGCCCGGGCCGGTGCTGCCGGTGGTGGCGGTGCCAACCACCGCGGGGACGGGCTCGGAGGTAACGCCGGTGGCGGTGCTGGCCGATCCGGTGCGGATTTCCAAGGTGGGGATTTCAAGCCCCTATCTGATCCCCGAAGTGGCGGTCTGCGATCCGGAACTGACGGTTACCTGCCCGCGCGGCCTGACGGCGGTGGCGGGC
>JAQGKH010000251.1 GCA_028290225.1 Devosia sp.
GTCAGGCCGAACCCGGGCAGCAGATGTTTTTGTCTGGGGCTGGCGGGCATGCGGTCCTCGATGGCGGGCAGCGAGATTGTCGCTGCCCGGCTCTGCGTTACTGGTTGAGGAACACCCGATCAAGCAATCCGCCTTCGGCGAAGTGCTCCTCCGATACCTTGTCCCAGCCACCAAAAGCCTCTTCCACAGTCACCAGCCGCACCTCGGGGAAGTCGGCCTTGTGGGCGGCAGCAATCGTTTGGTCATGGACACGGTTGAAGTTGGTCGCAAGGATTTCCTGGCCTTCAGGGGTGTAGAGGAAATCCAGATAGGCCTTGGCAATCTCCTGGGTGCCGCGCTGGTCAGCGACCTTGTCGACAACGGCGACCGGGAACTCGGACAGGAGGCTGATGCTGGGGACCACTGCATCGTATTTGTCGACACCCAGTTGGCGGCGGATGCCCTGCACTTCGGCCTCAAAAGTGATCAGCACATCACCAAGATCACGCTCCACAAAGGCCGTGGTCGCCGCCCGGCCCCCCGTTTCAAATACCGGCACATTGCTGAACAGCTTGGTCAGGAACGCTTCCACCTGCGCCTGATCGCCACCAAATTCCTCATCGGCCCAGGCGCGGGCAGCGAGATAGGTGTAGCGGCCATTCCCCGAGGTCTTGGGGTTGGGGAAAATCACCTGGACGTCGTCGCGCGCCAGGTCGCCCCAGTCCGTGATGTTCTTGGGATTGCCGGCGCGAACCAGAAAAGCGGGGAGGGAATAATAAGGGGACGCATTGTTGGGGAACTCGCTCTGCCAGTTCTCCGAAACGAAACCTTCGCGTGCCAGCACGTTGATGTCGGTGACCTGGTTGAAGGTCACGAGATCGGCCTGCAGGCCTTCCAGGATGGCCCGTGCCTGTGCCGAAGAGCCGGCATGAGATTGATTGACCGTGAGCGTCGTCCCCGTAGTGGCCGCGTAGCTCGGCACAAAGGCCAGGTTGATCGCCTCGTACAACTCGCGACCGATGTCGTAAGACACGTTGAGGATATCGGTTGGCTGGGCGAGGGCAGGGGTGCCAGCCATGCCAAGCGAGGCGATGGCTACGGCGAGGAACTTCTTCATGGCGAACGCTGGCTCCGGTGTGCTGCGCTTATGGAAAGCGCCAGATGCACCCTGGCCAACGCCGCGTCAAAGCCTAACACATTGGCTGAGATGAGCGATTTACCCGAAGGGGAGTTGCCGGAAAGACATTGCGCCGGCACTGGTGCCGGCGCGATAAAGTTGTTCGGCTTCAGGCCTGCCGCGCGGCCTCGAAGCGCACGGGCGTCGCTACCGTGCTCGGGCGGATCGGATCGGCAAACAAGTCGTATTCATCGCTGTCGGTCACAACAACCTGCACCAGATCACCCGGCTTGATGCCGGTAGCGTCGCTGACCACCACCTGCCCGTCGATATCGGGAGCATCCCATTTGGAGCGGGCGATGGCGCGGTTGGCGTTCTTGTCGATGTCGTCCACCAGCACTTCGATTGTGCGCCCGACCTTCTTGGCCAGCTGGCCGGTGGAAACGTTCTGCGCCACTTCCATCAACTGCTCGAAGCGGTCCTGCGCGACTTCGTCGGGAACGATGCCCACCAGCTCGTTGGCCGGCGCGCCGGTGACCGGCTCATACTTGAAGCAGCCCGCACGATCGATCTCGGCTTCTTCGAGCCAATCGAGCAGGAACTCGAAATCCTCGTCGGTTTCGCCCGGAAAGCCGACGATGAAATTGGAGCGAATGGTCAGGTCCGGGCAGATGTCGCGCCAGCGCTTGATGCGATCGAGGGTTTTTTCCTGGTTCGCGGGGCGCCGCATGTTCTTGAGCACGGCCGGGGAAGCATGCTGGAACGGAATGTCGAGGTAGGGCAGCACCTTGCCCTCGGCCATCAGCGGAATGACCTGATCCACATGCGGGTAGGGGTAGACGTAGTGCAGCCGCACCCAGGCCCCGAGTTCGCCTAGTTCCTTGGCCAGGTCGTAAAACTTGGCGGCAACCGGCCGGCCGCGATAGTTGGAAGTGGCGTATTTCAGGTCCACGCCATAGGCGCTGGTATCCTGTGAGATCACCAGCAATTCCTTGGCGCCGCCCTTCACCAGCCGCTCGGCTTCTCCTAGCACGCCGGCGGCCGGACGGGACGCCAGGTCGCCGCGGATCTGCGGGATGATGCAGAACGAGCAGCGATTATTGCAGCCCTCGGAAATCTTGAGATAGGCGTAGTGCCGCGGCGTCAGCTTCAGCCCTTGCTCAGGCACGAGGTCGACGAACCGGTTCGGCACCGGTGGCAGATGCTGGTGCACCGCGTTCACCACCGACTCGTACTGGTGCGGACCAGAAATGGCCAGAACGCTGGGATGGGTCCGGCGGATCAGTTCCTCCTCGACGCCAAGGCACCCGGTGACGATGACGCGCCCGTTTTCGTTGAGCGCTTCGCCGATGGCTTCCAGGCTTTCCTGCTTGGCGCTGTCGAGAAAGCCGCAGGTATTGACCAGAACGATGTCGGCGCCCTGATAATCGCGGGAGAACGAATAGCCCTGGGCGCGCAACGTCGTCATGATGCGTTCGCTGTCGACAAGGGCTTTAGGGCAGCCGAGGCTGACGAGGCCAATTTTTGGCGCTTGGCTCATTGAGCACGGTTTCCGATGTGAAGGATTGCAGGCGTCATACAGAAAATGTGCCCCGAGCGCAATCAAGCCGGCCTGACGCTCGCGTGAAGCTGGCTTGCACCAGGGGCGGGGGTCACCTGCGCCCGGTGGTGAACAGTGTGTGCGCGCATCGCCAGATTTTTAGGACGAAGCGACTAGGCTAGGGCTGTTGAATGCGTCGAACCCGGCGCAGCACTCGCCCCAAGGAGGCACATTTGTTCGATCGTCTCTCCGCCTACGCGCCGCAGGCCCTCGCCGTGCTCCGCATCGTCACCGCCCTGTTGTTCATTGAACATGGCACACAAAAGCTGTTCGGTTTCCCCGTGCCGGGTATGGGCACCCCCGAGGGTATCTTCCTGCTCGCGGGCATTCTGGAAACCTTTGGCGGCCTGTTGATCCTGGTCGGCTTTCTCACCCGTCCGGTCGCGTTCGTGCTTTCGGGCATGATGGCCGTCGCCTATTTCATGGGCCACTTTCCGCAGAACTTCTGGCCCGTTGGAAACGGTGGCGACGCTGCCATCCTGTTCTGCTTTGTGTTCCTTTATCTGGTGTGTGCCGGCCCCGGCGACTGGGCCATCGATACCCGCGGCCGTACCCGGACCACTGCTCGCATCTGAGCTTCGTCATCCCAAATGAAAAGGCCGCCGCGACAGGCTCGCGGCGGCCTTTTGTCATGCGAAGCCCGGCCCGAGCAGCGCGGCTTAGTTGTCGTTGTTGATCCGGGGCGTCCGCTTGGACGTGCGGCGTTTCTTGAATACCTCGCCCGCCTTGGTAGCCGGCGAGCGGATGGTGGCTTCCTCGCGCTCGGCCTCCAGCGGGGTCACCGTATCCACCGCATCCAGAATATATTCGTCGGCCTCGGCAAAGTCCTTGTCCTCGCCCGCTTCGGCAAGATCGCGAATGGCGTCGCGTACTTCATCGAGCAGCGAGCCGGCATAACGCGAGCGGGTGACGGTCTCGGTGTTGCCTTCATGGGCCTTGAACCAGACCAGCAGCGCCTCGCAGCCGATCCGCAGGCCGACGAAAAGCAGCAGGCCGAAAACAGCTATCTCAAGCAGGCCCCAAAGGCCGTTGCCAAAGCCAAAGCCGAAGGTCCAGAACAGGTGGCTGACCGCCCAGAGCAGGATGCCGGCCAAGCCCAGCGCATAAAGGATCGGCACCAGCTTGGGCGCTAGAATTGCGTCCAGCTTGAACAGGGTCTGCCGGGTAAACAGGCGTTTGAGGTCGTCGAGCGTCATTGCGGGCTCCTCGGGCTGCGAGCGATTCGATCAGCGTTCAACTTGGGCAGTGATGGCGGCCGGCACAAGCTCTTCCGCCATACCGTCGACGGTGGAGCCGAAGCGGCGCTCGAACTGGCCCCGCAGCACGCTGTCCACTTCCGGCATCGAAACCAACTGGCCCAGATCCTCAAAGCTCGTGACTCCCTGGTCGGTGATGCCGCAGGGTACGATGCCGTCGTAATGCCCGAGATCGGGCGCGATATTGAGCGAAATGCCGTGAAAGGTCACCCATTTGGACACGCGAACGCCTATGGCGGCGATCTTGTCTTCGCGTCCCGGCCCCTTGTCCGGGCGCTTCACCCAAACGCCGATCCGGCCGCTGCGCCGCTCACCAACGATGTTATGGGCTGCCAGGGTGTCGATTACCCAGCCCTCAAGCCCTTGCACGAGGCAGCGGATGTCGCGGCCGCGCTGGCGCAGATCCAGCATCAGGTAAGCCACCCTTTGGCCCGGCCCATGATAGGTATACTGCCCGCCGCGCCCCGCGTCATAAACCGGGAACCGATCCCAGAGCAGGTCCCCGGCCACTGCGGATGTGCCGGCGGTGTAAAGCGGGGGATGCTCCACCAGCCACACCGCTTCGGCTGCGGTTCCGTCGGAGATGGCCGCGGCGCGTTGGCGCATGGCAGCAAGCGCCAGAGGGTAGGGCACCGGCTCGGGCGCGATGATCCAGCGCACCGGCTCTGCATCGGCCCGTCGCAGCTTGCCTGCAGCGTTGCAGTCCGCCGGTGCCGTTAACGCTTCACTAACCACCATGAGCCGAGGATCGCCTTTCTGCAGCGCTGGGTTGAACAGGTATCTATGAACACTCTCGACAATATTGAAGTGGAAATCACCGTCGAGCTCGGCGCAACCACCATGCCCATCCATCATCTGCTGCGCATGGGGCGCGGCGCGGTGATCGAACTGGATGCGATGGAAAACGATCCACTCAACATCTACGCCAACAAAACCCTCGTAGCTCATGGTGAGGTTAGCGTCGATAATGGGCAGTTGCACGTGCTTGTGCGCAACAAGGCCAGTAAGCGCCTTTAGCGGTTCCATGGGGCCTGGGTTATCCACTGCTCCACCAATCTGCAATTTAAGCGCTTGAGGTTCGGGAGGAGCTTTGCTAAACCCCACCTCGCTTCGCCTCAGGGCGTCGCTTCTACCAGGACGTGCGGTCGTGGCGGAATTGGTAGACGCGCAGCGTTGAGGTCGCTGTATCGCAAGATGTGGAAGTTCGAGTCTTCTCGACCGCACCAGTCATCCCCGGGATGACACCAGAACAGCCGCCCTTCGGGGCGGCTTTCTTGTTTCCGGCTCACTAGGGCGCGAGTGGAGGCGCCGGCAACTGTCTGGCGAGCGCCGCGGGGGCCTTGCTGCGCCAGGCGTTCTCCAGCCGCAGGGCCAGTTCTTCGTCGCCGATCTGATCCAGCCGCACCAGCACCGCCGGCCAGCCGACATAATGGTCAGTTTCGAAGTAGATCTCTGGCGAGATCTCCATCAACAGCGCCTTCTGCTCGTCCGGGCAAAGCAGCACCAGGGTTTCACCGTTCTTGAGGCGTACAAAGGACGCGCCGTTCACCTTCAAGGCCGGCGTACCATAGCTCGTGGAACGCTCGACACCGGGCAAGCCGCGGGCGATTTGCTCGATTCGCACAAAGGCCTGGTCCATCGTATCGGATGACGACATCGGCGCCTCCTTTCTGCCTGACGCACCGCAAACCTGCTGTGCTTGAAAACACCGCAACCAGTCTGGCGCATCCCCGCCTGATTGGCTACAGCTTGGCGCGCCCCCGAAACTCGCGACACACAAAGGGCTTCCAGTGAGCACAGATTTCGATACCGCACCTGGCCCAGAGGCCGGGGTTGATTCCAATGCGCTTCGCAACAGCGAAGACCGCATCAGTTTGCTTTGGCTCGAGCGGCTGCGCGCCTATCTGGAAGCAGGTCGCGAGGACGAGGTCGCCGGCATCATGGAGCCTTTGCACGTCGCTGATATCGGCGATGTGCTCGAATCGCTCAATCCGGACGAACGGCTCCTGCTGGTCCGCACGCTCGGCGATCGCTTCGACTTCTCGGCCCTGACCGAGGTCGATGAAAGCGTCCGCGCCGAGCTGATGGAGGCGCTGCCCAACGCCGAGATCGCGCGCGGGGTGACCGGCCTCAACAACGACGACGCCGTAGCTATTCTCGAGAACATGGAGCAGGAGGACCGTGATGAAGTCCTGTCGGCGCTCCCGACCTTCGAGCGGCTGAGTCTCAAGCGGAGCCTCGATTTTCCCGAGGATTCCGCCGGTCGGCGGATGCAGACCGATTTCATCGCCATTCCGCCCTTCTGGACGGTGGGCCAGACCATTGATTATCTGCGCGCTGAGACGGCGCTGCCCGACGAATTCTACCAGATCTATGTGGTGGATGCCGCCTACAAGGTGCTCGGCACAATCCCGCTGGACAAATTTCTTCGCTCCCCGCGCGCGACCATGATCGACGCGATCATGAATGCGCAGGTGATCCTGGTAGAGGCCAACGAGGACCAGGAAGAAGCCGCTCGCGACTTTGAGCGCTACGATCTGGTCGAGGTTGGCGTTGTCGATGAAAGCGGGCGGCTGGTCGGCGTGCTGACCATCGACGACATCGTCGATGTGATCCACGAAGAGGCCGACGAGGATATCAAGCTGCTGGCCGGCGTTGGCGATGAGGACATCTCGGATTCCACCACCGACACGATTCGGAGCCGCGTCCCCTGGTTGGTGGTAAACCTGATCACTGCCGTGCTCGTTTCGGTGGTGATCGGCTTGTTCGACGCCACCATCGAGCAGATGGTGGCGCTGGCGGTCTTGATGCCCATCGTGGCTTCCATGGGGGGCAATGCGGGGACGCAAACCATGACCGTCACGGTGCGGGCGCTTTCCATGCGTGAGCTGGATGGCAGCCGGCTGCGCCGCCTCATCACCCGCGAAATGGTGGTGGGCCTCGCCAATGGCGTCATCTTCGCCATATTGGTAGGGCTGGTTACGGCCGCCAGGTTCGGTGACATCCAGTTGGGCGTGGTGATCGGCCTGGCCATGGTGATCAACCTCATCGTGGCGGGCACCGCCGGGATTTTGATTCCATTGGCCCTCGATCGCCTCAAGGCCGATCCGGCAATCGCTTCCGCGGTCTTTGTAACCACCATCACCGATGTGGTGGGCTTTTTTGCTTTCCTGGGGATTGCGGGACTTTGGTTTGGCCTGTTCTGACAATCGCTAAAACTTTAACGAGTTATCAACAGCTCATCTTGGAACAGGCGCGAGCCCGCCCTAGTTAATCATAACAGATTGCCTGGTAAGCATGACACGGCTGCGCAGTGTGTTGCAGTTTGGCCGCTTGCCAGAACAATTTGTCAGGGTTAACGTTTTGCTGCCGGGGTGCGAGGCGGACGAGCCCCCGAGTGAATAGCTTGTAAGGAGCGATGAATGCGGACTCATCCGAGAGCTGCTATGTGGCGTGCGGCAACCTGGACCATGGTTTGCCTGGCGTCGATGGGACTAGTCTTCTCTGTCGTAGCTGGCGTTTAAGCGCCGAAGTTTTTCACGCAACGCATTTCAGAGGGCGCCCGGGCCAAGGGGCGCCCTTCTTGTTTGGAGGGTCACATGAAGCTGCTGATCGGCAACCGCAATTACTCCAGCTGGTCCCTGCGGCCATGGCTGGCGCTGGCCCATTTCGAAATCCCCTTTGAGGATGAAGTGCTGCAGCTGGCGGGGGAGGGCTTCCGCGATGTTCTGGCCCAGCGCTCGCCGACCGGCCGAGTGCCGGTGCTGATCGATGGCGACCTCGCGGTGCCTGAAACCATCGCCATCATCGAGTATCTGGCCGATTGCTTTCCCGATAAGCGGATCTGGCCCGAGGAGCGGGCGCAGCGGGCACTGGCCCGCGCCGCCGCTGCTGAAATGCATGCCGGCTTTGGGGCATTGCGCAATCATGCACCG
>JAQGKH010000262.1 GCA_028290225.1 Devosia sp.
CACTTCGCGGGCCATGATCACTTCGAGATATTGCGCCCACTGCGCCGGCACGATCACGTCGCCGATATGGCGCTCCGGATTGACGCCGCCAGCGATGCCGGAAAACACGATGCTTTCCACGTTGAAACGATCCAGCGCCAGTTGCGATGTCATCGCCGCGTTGACCATGCTGACGCCGGTGAGGAACAACACCACCGGTTTGCCCTCGATCACCCCGGTCGCGAAGGTGGTGCCATTGACGGTGTAATCCTGGCGCTCGCTCAATGCGTCCTGCAGGGCCAGCCACTCCGGAGCAAAGGCCGACATCACGGCAATGCGCGGCGTCGAATCGAGCGTTTCAGCGGCGTTTATGGCTGGTGTGGCGGTGGCGAGCAGAACGGCGGAAGCAGCAAATCCAAGCTTGTGCATGAGCGAGCCCTCAGGTGTCTGGTGGGGCGAGGCTAGCATCCGGGCGCAGCGGTGCAACCGCAAAGCCGCATGGCAGCCCGTCACCCATCACGCGCTTTGATGCTTGCCATCGTCAAAATCGGTTCGACCTTTCCCAGTCACAGGCCTAGCGTCCGCTGCCTTGGGAGAATCACATGTCGGCACGCTATTGGGCGCTCATCATCTTTATCGGCGGCATCTGGGGCACTTCGTTCCTGTTCAACGCCGTGCTGATTCGTGAGCTGGGGCCGATCACCGTGGCAGCTGGCCGTGTGACCATCGCCGCCCTGGCCAGCTGGGTGCTATTCTTCGCTCTGCGCAAGCCGCTGCCTCGCGATCCGATGCTGTACCTCAAGCTCACCCTATTGGGCATCTTCAGCTACGCCGTGCCCTTTACGCTATTCCCCATCAGCCAGGCCCACATCCCGAGCGGGCTTGCGGCCATCATCAATGCCCTGCTGCCGGTGGTCACCGTGCTGGTTTCCCATCTCTGGCCAGGGGGCGAGAAAATCCGGCCGCACAAGGCGGCGGGCGTGGCGGCTGGCTTTGCCGGCGCCGCGCTGCTGGCTTCCCCTTCCCTGGCCGCCGGCAATGAGCATGGTGAACTGTGGGCCATCGCGCTCTGCTTTGGCGCCGTCATGCTTTACTCCATCACCCTCAATGTGGCGCGCAGCTTCAAGGCCATCGAACCCACCACTATCGCAACCATCGCCATCAGCGGCTCGGCGCTGGTCGCCGTTCCCGTGGCGTTGCTGGTTGAGGGCATGCCGCACGTGGAGCGGGTGGAAACTTGGGGCGCCTGGATCGCCATCGGGGTGTTTTGCACGGCCCTGGCCTTCCAGCTGATGTACCGCCTGCTGCCAGTGGTCGGCACCACCAATTTCTCCTCCAACACGTTTGTCACGCCGGTGGTGGCGGTGCTCCTTGGCGTGACGCTGCTGGGGGAAACCATCCTGCCCGTTCACCTGCTGGGCATGGCCGTGGTGTTTGTCGGCCTGTTGCTGATCGATGGCCGCATTCTGCGCGTCGGGCACAAGAGCACGCTGGGAACTGGTACGGCGACGCCCCGTTAGCTGATCGACCCTCTGGCCGGAGCCTGCCATGCCGATAGCGCCCAATCCCGAAGTCGATCCGCCAACAACACCCGAGATCGTGCCACAGCCCGCCCCACCAGCGCCCATGCCGGTCAACACACCAACCCCGCAGCCAGAAGAATTGCCGGGCAACGCGCCGGTAGAAGACCCGCGCCCCGACTTCCAGCCTGAACTGCCGCCAGAGCCTGGCCACGACATCAATCCATAAGGCTTGGGCCCGGGCCGCCACTGCGCTACTCTTTCGCGATTAACGCGAGAGCACGGCCATGTTTCTCCACACAGTGTCCCCCGAACACGCGACCGGCGAGGTCGCCGCCATCTACGATGCGGAAGTTGCGCAACACGGCTTCGTCATGGAAGCCACGCGCTGCTGGACAACCAGACCCGAAGTGCTGCCGCTCTTCGAACAGTTTTCGGAAGGCGTAAAAGCGAACTTCTCGCTCGGCATGCGCGGTTGGCGCCTGATCACCTTCATCGCTGCGCAACAGGTTCCGTCCACCTATTGCACCCATGTCTATGGGAGCGCCCTCATCGATGAGCTCGGTTCTGCCGAGAAGGTGCTGGCGCTGCAGCGCGACTTCCGCAACGCCGGCCTGCCCGACAAGGACGTCACCATGCTGGCCTACGCCGAGCAGATCGCGAAAGACGCTTCCAAAATCACCGACGCCGATATCGAGGCGTTGCGGGTAGCGGGCTTTGCCGATGTGGAGATATCCGACATAGCCCTGTGCGCCTCGATGCGCAGTTTCGTCAGCCGGTTCTTCGATGCGACCGGTGCAAGCCCGGAACCGGCATTCCTGAGTCCGGATCCCGAGTTTCGCCAGGCCATGACGGTTGGCAAGCCGATCTGAAGCCTAGTCGTGGCCGTCGATCTTGCTGAGGAAATAGGTCAGCGCGCCGATAACCACGGCTGATGCAGCGCCCAGATAAACGATGTCGGGCCCACTACTCCAGGTCACCGCCCGGCCCAGAAAATAAACCGCCAGCACGGTGATGGCGACGCCGACCAGCTTGGACTTGAGATCATCCAGATTGTCGATCTTGAGCCAACGCGGCAGCGCCAGATCCTGGTTGAAATACAACTGGTAAAGCCCGAGCGAGACGACCTGCACCACCGTTGCCAGCAAGACCCGGTCGACGATCTCGATGGCGTGCAGCAGCGCTTCGTCCTTGCTGACAGGGTGCGCCGCAAAGAACAGTTCCTGGATAAATTTCCAGGTCTCGCCGACGCCGTAGATCATCAGGGCCAGAGAAGCGGCCATGGTGGCGATCACGGGCAGAATTATGATGCGACTGACCAGCGCGCCGATGAAGCGCATCGGCCAATGGCCCATGCCATGGTCCAGCAAACCGGCAGAGGTCTTCTTTTCTTCTACCGGCTCGCTCATTCTTCGATACCGAGCTTGCGTTTCATCAATTCGTTCAAAGCCTGGGGATTGGCCTTGCCGCCCGAGGCCTTCATGGCCTGGCCCACAAACCAGCCGATCATGGTGGGCTTGGCTTTGACCTTTTCCACCTGCTCGGGGTTGGCGGCGATGATCTCGTCCACGACTTTCTCGATGGCACCAAGATCGGTGACCTGCTTCATGCCGCGGCGCTCGACGATCTCGGCCGGATTGCCCTCGGGCTCCTCGCCGATGATGATCTGCAGCAAGTCCTTGGCGATCTTGCTCGAAATGGTCCCGGCGGCGACGAGATCGACGATCCCGGCGATCTGCCCCGGCTGCAGGTGCGTTTCCCAGACGGCCAGCCCTTGGCTGTTGGCGAAAGCGGCAACATCGGCATTGAGCAGATTGGCCACGGCCTTGCCATCGCGCTTGCTGCCGCCATGGGCGACCACGGCTTCGAAATAATCGGCGGTTTCCCGGTCCAGTGTCAGGACCATCGCGTCATAGGGCGTGACACCGTAGCCGTTGATGAACCGGGCCTTTTTCTCATCTGGCAGTTCGGGCAGGTTCTCTGCCAGCGCGGCAACGAAAGCATCGTCGAACTCGAGCGGCAACAGATCGGGGTCAGGGAAATAACGATAATCATGCGCTTCTTCCTTGGAGCGCATGGACCGGGTTTCGCCTGCCTTGGGGTCGAACAGGCGGGTTTCCTGGTCGATCGTGCCGCCATCCTCCAGAATGTCGATCTGCCGGCGCGCCTCGTATTCGATCGCCTGGCCGGCGAAGCGCACCGAGTTGACGTTCTTGATCTCGCAGCGCGTGCCGAACTCGCCACCGGGTTTGCGCACCGAGACATTGACGTCGGCGCGCATGGAGCCCTGCTCCATATTGCCGTCGCAGGTGCCGAGATAGCGCAGGATGGTGCGCAGCTTGGACAGATAGGCCTTGGCCTCATCGGCCGAACGCAAGTCGGGCTTGGAGACGATCTCCATCAGCGCCACGCCCGAGCGGTTCAGGTCCACAAAGCTCATCGAGGGGTGCTGATCGTGAATCGACTTGCCGGCGTCCTGCTCCAGATGGAGGCGCTCGATGCCGATCTCGATGGTTTCGTCGCCCATGTCCAGCAGCACCTTGCCCTCGCCGACAATGGGATCCTTGAACTGGCTGATCTGGTAACCTTGTGGGAGATCAGGATAAAAATAGTTCTTGCGATCAAACACCGAGCGCTTGTTGATCGCGGCATTGAGGCCCAGCCCGGTGCGGACGGCCTGGCGCACGCATTCCTCGTTGATGGTGGGCAGCATGCCGGGCATGGCCGCATCCACAAAGGAAACATTGCTGTTGGGCGGGTTGCCGAAGGCGGTGGAGGAGCCGGAAAACAGCTTGCTTTCGGAGGTCACCTGCGCGTGCACTTCCATGCCGATGATCACTTCCCAATCCCCGGTGGAGCCGGAAATAAAGCGCTTCGGATCGGGCGTACGGGTGTCGATGATGGTCAAAGGGAGCTCTCTGAACGGCTAGGCTGGAACACTCAAGTGCTTACTGACCAGCAGCGCCAGATGCAACGGCTGATTGCCGGAACGGCCAGCTTCCGCCCGAAGCCTCAGTCTTCGTCGTCCAGATCGCCTTCAAACGGGTGCAGCTTCTTTTCCAGATGAACGCTCATGAACGCTTCATGAACGGCCCGGCCGTCCGGTCGCATGGCGAGGATGCGATAGCCCTGACGCTCATAGAAGCGCACGGCACGGATATGGTCGGCCGGGGTTTCCAGATGCACCCGATCTGCCCCGGCGAGCTCAAGAATGGTTTCCATGCGCCGCAGCAGCATGGAGCCGATGCCCTGCCCCTGGTTGTCGGGAGCGACAAACAGGAAGGGGATATAGGTGCGCCTGGCCGAGCGCGAACACCAGCCAACCGGGTAGCCATCCTGTTCGGCAACGATGATGCGGGTCAGCGTTTCGGTGACGGCCCGCCGCAGGCGATGCCGTTCGGCGTCACGCATGCCGGGATTTTCGGTCAAGAGCGGCAGGATGCCGTGCTCCCAGGCTTCGAAAGCCAGCTCGGCCAGCAGGCGAGCATCGGCAGGTTCAGCCTTGCGGATCAGGACGCTGCGCATGGACACACTCCCTAGAGCGGGCGCCGCCGCGCCGCGATGATGCCCTTCTCGTAATTGATGTTCCAGTCGATCAGGGTGCGCCAAACAAGTTCGGCCTGATCTTCATCAAGATCAAGAGCCAAACTGCGTTCGCGCACCTTGGCGATCACCGCCTCGATCCGCACCGGATCGCGGGCTTCATGCGGGTCGGTCTTGATCTGGGCCATGCGGGTGACATAGCGATGCCGTTCGGCGAACAGGTGCAGCAGCGCCTGATCGATCCGGTCGATTTCGGTGCGAACATCGTCTTTGGTCTGGCATTCGGCGGGCGGGGTGGTCACGGCATCAGGTCCATCAATGACAACTGAGCAGTGGTTTGCACCGGGCCGCCGTCAAAGGCAACCGCCTGGACGGCTTGCTAGTGACGGGTGACGTCGCTGAGCGCGGCGGCGATATGTTCCCATTCCTGCGCCACGCTGGCGGTGGCGCGGCGCTTGCCGGCGCGGCGATACCAGTAATCGGCGTTGCCCATATCGGCTTCGATCCAGTGCATCAGCGCATGCACCCAGTCGAAGGCCTGCACGCCTTCCATGGCCTGAACGATGTTGTGAGCCTGCTCCCACTCGGGGCCGACGCGGAAT
>JAQGKH010000298.1 GCA_028290225.1 Devosia sp.
GCAACCGAAAGATCGATCTCGCCCGAGATGATCAGGAGCGCCATGGCGAGTGCGATCAGGGCTTTTTCAGTGAAGTTGAAGGTGAGATCGGACAGCGACCATTCATTGAGGAAATAGGGCGAAGCCAATGAGTTGGCGAGGAAAATTCCCACGGCAACCAGCACCAGCAGCGACTCCCAGCTGAGAACGGCCGAGCGCAACGGGTGATCGAGCCGATCGGGCAATTGGCGGGTCGGGGTGGCGTCGGTCATGTGCGAGTTCCGTTCAGGTACGAGCCAAGTGGCTTCATCCCATCTCCCCCATGCTGGGAGCGAGCAACAAAGCCCAGAGCGCCATCGACCATCACGCCTCCACCCGCTTCAAGATCAGCCGCCCCTTGCTCCGTTCACCGCGGGCATTGAGCACCACGGCCAGCAGGATCGCAGTCCCTGAAATGGCCATCTGCCAGAATGGGGAAATGTTGATCACCGGCAGGGCATTGTTGATGACGCCGAGGAACAGCGCCCCCAGCAGCGCGCCAGCCACGGTGCCGATGCCACCGGCGATGGACACCCCGCCGATCACGCAGGCGGCAATGATGGTCAGCTCATATCCGCTCGCCACTTCCGTGGAGGCGATCACATAGCGGGATACCCAGAGATAGCCACAGAGCCCGGCGATCGCGCCGGCAATGGTGAAGGCCAGGAACTTGGTGCGCCCCACATCGATGCCGGTATAAACCGAGGCGGTCGGGTTGACGCCTATGGCATAGATGGCCCGACCGAGTGGCGTGCGGGTCATCAAAACGTAAAACAACACAGCGACCACAATCGCAATCCAGCTCAGCACCGGCAGGCCCAGCACCACCGCGCGCTGCAGGTTGATGAAATCGGGGCTCATCTGCGCCGCATTGACCCAGGCGCCGCCCGACAGCACGAAGACCAGCCCGCGAAAGATGGTGAGGGTGCCCAGGGTCACAACGATGGGCGGGATGTTGAGCTTCCACACCAGCCAACCGTTCACCCCTCCGAGCAGGCCGCCGACAACAAGGCATATGGCCATCACCAGCGGGATGGGCACACCGGGAAACGCTGCATTGAACATGGCAGCGATCATGCCGGTCAGCGCCAGGCTTGAGGCCAGCGACAGATCAATGGAGCGCGTGAGGATCACCGCCATCTGGCCCAGAGCGAGCATCATCAGAATCGAGGTATCGTTGAAGATGGTGAGGAGATTGCCCGGCTGGGCAAAGCGGGGAAAGCGCAGGGTCACCAGCACGATGACCAGCACGATGGCACCGGCAAGCCAGAGTTCACGCTGCCTGGCGAGGCGCTTCATGCCGCCTGCTCCTCGGCGATGCCGGCCGCAAGGCGCACCAGCGTTCCGGGCTTGAGCCCCTGGTTGTCCAGCGTGGCCACCACCCTGCCCTCGCGCATGACGACGATGCGGTCGCTCATGCCCAGGATCTCGGGCAGTTCGGAGGACACCATGATCACCGAAAGCCCCTGGCTCACCAGTTCGCCCATGAAGCCGTGCACGGCGGCCTTGGAGCCGATGTCGATGCCCTTGGTGGGCTCATCGAGAATGATCACCTTGGGATTGGTGGCGAGCCATTTGGCGATCACCACCTTTTGCTGGTTGCCCCCTGACAGGGTCGAGACATCCTGGCTGAGCGAGGACGCGCGCAGATCCAGGCGCCCGGTATAGGTGCGGGCCAGGGCAAACTCCTTGGCCAGCTGCAGCACCGTGTTCTTGCTGGTCCGGCGCAAGGAGGGGAGCGAAACGTTCTGGAAAATGGGCTGGCTCGTGATCACACCCTGGCGGCCGCGTTCCTCTGGCACATAAACGATGCCGGCCTCCACCGCGTCAGCGGCCGAACGCGGGGCAATGGTCTTGCCCTCCAGGATAAGGGTGCCGCTTGCCACAGCCGTCATGCCGAACACCGCCTGCATCACCTCGCTGCGCCCGGCGCCAACCAGGCCGTAAAAACCCAGGATCTCGCCGCGGCGCAGCGTAAAGGAGACATCATCGAACTCGGTGGGGTGCGACAGCCCCCGCGCTTCCAGCACCACGTCGCCGATCCGGGGCGTGCGCGAGGGAAAGATCTGGTCCACGGCGCGCCCGACCATCAGCTGGACGATCTGGTTCTGGCTGGTGTCCTGGATCAGGCCCTTGCCCACCATCTCGCCATCGCGAAACACGGTGAAGCGGTCGGCGATACGGTAGATTTCATCGAATTTGTGCGAGATGAACAGGATGGCCTTGCCGTCTTCCTTGAGGAGTTCAATCAGGACATAGAGCTCCTCAATCTCCTTTTGGCTGAGCGCGGCGGTGGGTTCATCCATGATCACCACCTGCGCATCAATCGAGAGAGCGCGCGCGACGGCGACCAGGTGCTTTTTGGCGATACCCAGTTCCTTGAGCTTGATGTCGGGATCGATGCTAGCCGCCATGGCGTCGAGTGTCGCCCGCGCTTCGCTGCGCAGGGTGCGCCAGTCGATCATCCCCAGGCGAGTGCGCGGCGCATGGCCCAGATAGATGTTCTCGGCAACGCTGAGCTCATCGAACAGCACGGTTTC
>JAQGKH010000306.1 GCA_028290225.1 Devosia sp.
CCGCTGCGGATGCCAGTGCCGGGATAGGCCATCATCTGACCGAAGTTTTCCACGATCTGCATGTCGATATTGACGCCGACGGCCTGCCACATGGAGACCAGCACCTGGGACGTTGCCAGTTCCGGGCCATAGGCTGCGACTCGGATGCGGAAAGGGATTGGCGTGCCATCGTAGCCTGCCTCCTGCAGCAGGGCCTTGGCACCCTCCGGATCATAGGTATAAGCCGCACGCTCGGGATCGAACAGCGGACCGAAGGTCGGAAGCTGGTGGCCATGCGGCACGTCCACAAGACCGGCCCACAGGGCATCCACAATTGCCTGGCGGTCAACGGCCATGGCTAGGGCACGACGGACCCGCGGGTCCTTCAACTGCTCGTTGCGCGTATCGAACTTGACCACGCGCAGGCTGGCGACCGTGCCACCGGCGATCTCAAGGTCGGAATTGGCCTGGATTGGGCCGAACTGATCAGTCGGCACATCGGCAATGATATCGAAGTCGCCGCCCACGAGGCCAGCAATTCGCGATGAGAGTTCGGGGGCAAGGCGATAGTTCAACTGATCGATATCCGGGCGCCCCCCCCAGTATTCCTCGAAGGCGACCAGTTCGACAGCATCCGGACCAAGCGAGGCGACGCGGAATGGGCCGGTGCCGACGGGCGCCTGGGCAAAGCCGTCGAAACCGCCGGCCGCTTCGAACGCAGCTTTGCTGACGATCTGGGAGCCCCAGGCTGTCAGGCGCAGCTCGATGGTGGGATCCTCGACAGTGGAGATGACCCGCACGGTGCGCTCATTGATGGCTTCGACGCTTTCGATGGTGCTGAGGAATTGCTGGGCGGTACCAAAACCGGGAGAATCTTCATTGGTCCGCCGTTCGGGCCCAAAGCTGAAGGCTACGTCTTCCGCGGTAAGCGCAGAACCGTCGTGGAAAACGACGCCTTCGCGCAGCGTCAAATCGAGAGTACGGCCATCAACACGCTTCCAGCTTTCGGCGAGCGCCGGCAGGATGGTGCCGTCGCCGGCATAGTCAACCGTTAGCAGGGTGTCATAGATGTTGCGCATCACCCGGTAGCCCGGGTTGGTCTGGTAGAGTAGCGGGTCGAGCGAGCGCGGCAACTCGTCCAGGGCGACACGAATCTGCCCTCCATCCTGGCCGAAGGCGACGCGGGGAGCCCCGAGCAGCATCGTCCCGGCGGCTCCTGCGCCAAGCAATTTGAAGGCGGTTCGTCTGTTCATGCGCATTTGCTTCTCCAATCCGCGACAAGACTTCGAGGGGCCTAGGCGAACCGCGCAAACTTACAGCGTGCTGACATGCAACCCCGGTCTGCCCATGGAGCAGATAGATCGGAGCCTTGCGTGGCAAAACCGTGCGTTCGTCTCCCCTGTCGAGTGCTTACTATAGCGTCGACAAAAATGATGTTAGGAAGCTATGCACATGCTTGTCCAATTTTTAATCAGCCCCTTTTCATTGCCTAACGGTATAACGAGGGAAGGCTATATTTCCTCCTCGAAATGATAAAAAGTGCTATTCCGAACAAACGAAAACGCTGCCAAGTGATTGGCAGCGTTTGACATCCCTGGGAGTGGACTGGTGATCCGCTAGCTGGCGAGGTTGTCGACGAGTTCCGTTACAAAGGCCGGATCGGAGGTCGTGACGAACAGGTCGGCAATGGCTCGTATGGCGCGCACCTTCTTGCTCTCGCTCTGCTCGCGCAAGATTCCATCCTTTTCAAGCACGACAAAGGAAAGCATCGAAGATGTCCGCTCTATCAGGAACGGAAACCGGTCCTGGTCGCCCTGCTGGTGCACCACCACGACTGCATGGGGCTTTATGCCTTGGACCGGCTCATCCATCGGCTGCAGGCCGTTTGGATCAAGAGGACCGGTCATCAGCACATTTCCACGTTGTTCGGCGTTCACCGCCTCGATGACCTCGCGGGCATTGTCGCCCACCGCGAGGACCTTGATGAAGCGGGGCGAGGAGTTGCGATAGCCCCCGATGCGCTTGCCGGGACGGGAGATGAATGTGTGCATGATCATAGTATTGCTCCCGCTCAGTCCATGAAACGTCCGCCCGAGAGATTGAGGCACTCTCCGGTAACAAAGCCTGCCAGCGGCGAGGCAAGATAAAGTGCAGCGTGTGCCGCTTCCTCATTGTAGCCAAACCGCCCAACCGGAATCTGCGTTCGCAGCCGGTCCCGTTTTTCCTGCGGCATGGTCACCGTTTGGGCTTCAAACAGCGCCGTGGCGATGGCGTTGACGGTGACGCCGTATTCGGCGGTTTCGGCCGCAAGAACGCGCATATAGGTCAGCATGCCGCCCTTGGCCGCCGCATACGGCGCCACGCCATGATGGACACCGGCTTTTCCCGACATCGACATGAAAGCAATGATCCGGCCGTAGCCAGCCTTGACCATATGGCGGGCCGCCGCCTGCATCTGCAGTGCCGGGCCAACCAGATCGTCCTCTATCACGCTGCGCATCTCCTCCGGCGTCATGTCGAGGACAGGCTTGTTGCGCACGGGTGGGGCGGAAATGATGAGGACATCCAGGCCGCCAAGCTGCTCGACTGCCCGGTCAACCAGAGCGACGGGTTCGGTGACATCGGCCTGGGCGGCATCGTCGACCACCACGGCTTTGGCGTCAGCCAACGCGGTTGCGACCGCCGGCCCGACGCCGTGCCGCGCACCGACAAGCAGGACGCGCTGCCCTTCAAGGCCGGCCATAGGTGCAGCCGCTGGGCGTGAGAGTTCAATAGTCATTGAGCAGCCTGTAGTTTCTGGAGTTTGACGAGCGGCATCTGGGTGTCCTGCAGGATGGCAGGGTCGATGACCACGCGGTCGAGGATCATCTGGCGCAGCGGTCTGATGTCACGCGCATTATTGAGCGTGTTGCCGGCAACTATTCGGCCTGCATCGAGATAGATGGCCGTCCACTTCTCGTCGCTCGGGCTACCGCGCCAAACCACATCGTCCCAGCGTTCTGGCGCACCGATGATCTGGAAGTTGTCATCATACTGGTCGGTCCAGAACCAGGGCAGGTCCGTATACGGCTCCGGCATCCCGGCAATGTGCTTGCCCACGGCGATTGCCTGGTTCTGTGCATTTTGCCAGCTTTCAAGCCGGATGGTGCGGCCCAGGGCCAGATTGAACTGGCGGCAAACATCGCCGGCGGCATAAACGGCGGGAGCGGAGGTGCGGCCCTCTG
>JAQGKH010000307.1 GCA_028290225.1 Devosia sp.
TCGATACCATCGAGGCCGATGAAGCGCTTTATGACGTGGTGGCGAGCGAGCCTCGCCTGATGCCGCCTCTGCATCTCTCGCTCCAGTCGGGCGACGACATGATCTTGAAGCGCATGAAGCGCCGCCACAGCCGCGCCGATGCCCTCGCCATCGTTGAAAAACTCCGCTCGCTCCGCCCCGAAATGGTGTTCGGCGCCGATATCATCGCCGGCTTTCCCACCGAAGACGACGCGATGTTCGACAACACGCTGGCCATCGTGGGGGAAGCGGGCCTCACCTATCTCCACGTCTTTCCCTATTCCCCCCGCCCCGGCACCCCCGCCGCCCGCATGCCGCAGGTCAGCAAATCCGTGGCCCGCGAGCGCGCCGCCCGCCTTCGCGCGCAAGGCGAGCGCCAGTTCGCCGCCCTGGCCGCCGCCCGTGTCGGGCGCATCGAGAATGTCCTGGTCGAGCGTGACGGGCTGGGGCGCACCGAGCAATTCATGCCCGTCGCCGTTCCCGGCGCGCAACCGGGCGAACTGCTCCCCGTTCGCATCACCGGCACCGCGGCCGATGGCCTGGTCGGCGAGGCGCTGCGGGCCGCCGCGTGAGGAACACATAATGGCACAAGAAAAACCTGGCTTCTTCAAGCGCCTTTGGGGCGAGCTCATCGGCGAGGAGCCCAAGCCCACGCCGGCCGAACCCATCCCGGCCCCACCCGAAGCCCTGCCCGAAGCGCTGGACCCCGCGCCTGAGCCGGTAGCCCCTACCCCCGTGCCAGCCGCACCCGAACTGCCCGAAGCCGAGCCCGACGAACTGCTCCCCGGCCCGCCTGAAACCACCCCTGCCTATGTCGAAGAGTTGGAAGAGCGCGCCGAAGCGGCCACCGCCGCCCACCTTGCCGAAGGGGTGCCCGATGCTGCCCCCGTGATCCCGGCACCCGCCACCGCCGAGCCGGTGCGCCTGGGCTGGTTCCAGCGCCTCTCCACCGGCCTCAAGCGCTCCTCGGACCAGCTCACCACCTCGATCACCGGCGTCTTCACCAAGCGCCGGCTCGACGCCGCCACGCTCGACGAGCTCGAAGACGTGCTGATCGCAGCGGATCTGGGCATCGATACCGCCACCGCCATCACCGATACCCTGCGCCGCGACCGCTTCAACCGCGAAGTCACCGGCGACGATGTGCGTGCCGTGCTCGCCGGCGAGGTCGAAAAAGTGCTCGCCCCGGTTGCCCTGCCCCTCCACATCGATACCAGCCACAAGCCCTTTGTCGTCCTGATGATCGGCGTCAACGGCTCGGGCAAGACCACCACCATCGGCAAATTGGCGCAGAAATGGACGAGCGAAGGCCGCTCGGTGCTGCTGGCCGCCGGCGACACCTTCCGCGCCGCCGCCATCGAGCAACTCCAGATCTGGGGCGAGCGCACCGGCTCGCCCGTGGTGTCGCGCCCCGCGGGATCGGATGCCTCGGGCCTTGCCTTTGATGCCGTGACGCAAGCGCGAGCCGAAGGGCGCGACGTGCTCATCATCGACACCGCCGGGCGCCTCCAGAACCGCGACGAGCTGATGAACGAGCTCGAAAAGATCATCCGCGTCATCAAGAAGGTCGACCCCACCGCCCCGCACGCGACCCTCCTGACCCTTGACGCCACCACCGGCCAGAACGCCCTCAAACAGGCCGAGATCTTCGGCACCCGCGCCGGGGTTACCGGCATCGTCATGACCAAGCTCGACGGCACCGCGCGCGGCGGCATCCTCGTCGCCATTGCGCGCCGCTTCGGCCTGCCCGTGCATTTCATTGGCGTGGGCGAGGGCGTCGATGACCTCGAACCCTTTGCCGCGGCCGACTTTGCCCGCGCCATCGCCGGCCGGGAATAAGGCGTCAGCCCAATTATCACCACGCTTACCCCCTAGGGATCGCTTGCCAGCGCGGGCAACTCGCCCCACACTGCAGTCCAAGCAACAAGAGTCATCCAAATGCCCGACCAAGCCGAACCCGAGTTGAATTGGGAAGAACTTCGGCCTCAGCTGATCAAGCTCGGCCTCGAACTGGGACCGCTGGTGGTCTTCTTCATCGTCAATAGCCGCGCCGATATCTTTGCCGCCACCGCCTGGTTCATGGGCGCCATGGCCATCTCGCTGCTGGCCTCCTGGCTGATCCTCAAGAAGATTGCCGTGATGCCCCTGATCACGGGTGTCGTGGTGCTGGTGTTCGGCGGTCTGACGCTATGGCTGCAGGACGAAACCTTCATCAAGATGAAGCCCACCATCACCAATGGCCTGTTTGCCGCGGTGCTGCTGGGCGGGCTGCTGTTTGGCCAGTCGCTGCTGAAATATGTCTTCGGCGATGTCTACAAGCTGCGCCCTGAAGGCTGGAGCAAGCTGACCCTCAACTGGGGCCTGTTCTTCCTGGTGTTGGCCGTGATCAACGAAGTGCTCTGGCGCAATTTCTCGACCGATTTCTGGGTCACCTTCAAGGTCTGGGGCGTGATGCCGCTCACCGTGCTGTTCTCCCTCAGCCAGCTTAGCCTCCTCAACAAATACGCCCCGCCCAGCGAACCCGCGCATGTTCCGCCAGTGGTGGTCGAAACCTGATTTTTGGGCACGGCGGCAAGCCGAGCCGAACCGCCAAGCGCCACCAGGCCAAGCGTGCCGACCCTCCCTCCCCCTTGAGGGGAGGGCCGGGGTGGGGGTCCCTCAGTCCCGCACAAATGTCGCCAAAAACCCGATTGTCACCCCGGCCCTGAGCCGGGATTACACCGAGCGCAGGGCAGCGCCGTACACTATTGCTCCACTCGCATTAATGCCGTGCTCCAGCCTCCCCTCCCCCTTGAGGGGAGGGGCCGGGGGTGGGGGTCCATCAGTGGCTCACGACACCACCCCCACTCTGACTTCCCTCAAGAGGGATGAAAGCCAGTTCCACAATCCGGTGAGCGCCTCAAGCAACCCCCGGCTACAACCCACCCATCCGGCAAATCAGCGC
>JAQGKH010000311.1 GCA_028290225.1 Devosia sp.
AGATGCATCATCGCTATGGCATGATGCTGTTCATCGCTTCGGAGGTGATGCTGTTTGTGGCCTTCTTCTGGGCCTATTTCGACGGCTTCTTCCGGCTCGATGACGTGGAGCAATATGCCCGGGTGGCCGCGACCTCCGGTGCCTGGCCTCCGACCGGCATCGAGCTGTTCGATCCCTTCCACCTGCCGCTGTTCAACACTTTGCTGCTGCTGACCTCCGGCACCACCGTGACCTGGGCGCACCATGCGCTGCTGGAAAACGACCGCCAGGGTCTTAAATGGGGCCTGGTGCTGACGGTGCTGCTGGGTGCGGTGTTCACTTGCGTTCAGGCGCTGGAATATTCTGTGGCCGGCTTCTCGTTTGGTGGCAGCATGTACGGCGCCACCTTCTTCATGGCGACCGGCCTGCACGGCTTCCACGTTCTGGTCGGTACGGTGTTCCTGCTCGTTTGCCTCATCCGGGCCCTGCGCGGCGACTTCACCCCCGAGCGTCACCTCGGCTTTGAGTTTGCCGCCTGGTACTGGCACTTCGTTGACGTGGTCTGGCTGTTCTTGTTTGCTTCCATCTATGTGTGGGGCAGCTGGGGCGTGGCCATCCATCACTGATGCCCCGCCCCAGGGCATGAACAAGAGGCGCAGCCAAAAGCTGCGCCTCAAGCTTTTTGGAACACGCAGTGCACGTTCAGGCCGCGTGGTTGCGTCACGAAACGCGAGGGCCCGAACACAGCAAATGGCCACGGGACCGTTCCCTCTGGCCCCTGTCGGAATGGCAACAACATGCATGTGAGTGGAGCACGCCGATGACTGCAACCGCGCAAAGCCGGCCCGGCCGCATTGCGAGCGGACTGTTCGTGGTTCTGATGCTGGCGCTCACCGGCGTTTGCGTCTGGCTGGGCACCTGGCAACTGCACCGCCTGGCCGAAAAGGAAGCCCTGATCGCTGCCGTTGCCGCGAGGCTAGATGCGGCTCCTGTCGCCGTTCCGGCAAGGGAGCAGTGGTCAACACTGGATTTGGACGCGCTCAACTTTCAACCGGTTACCCTGACCGGCTCGTTTCAGCCCGACCAAACCGTCACCGTTTTCACTAGTCTGAGTACGCCACGCGGTCCTGCCTCCGGACCCGGCTATTGGGTGGTCACCCCCTTCGTGCTCCAGGCCGGCGGCACCGTTTTCGTCAATCGCGGCTTTGTTCCCGAACAATACCAGGAAGCGGCCTTGGGCGATGTGGAGGGCGCGGGCGTAACCGTAACCATCACCGGCCTGCTCCGCCCCGGCGAAAAACCTGGCTGGCTGGTGCCCGAGCCGGACACATCCAATCGCATCGAATGGGTCCGGGATCCCGAGCGTCTCGCCCGGATGGTCGACCCCGCCCTGGCACCCTTTGCGCCCTTCTATGTCGACAAGGCAGCGGGAGAACCCGGAACATTGCCGCAAGGGGGTGAAACGGTGGTGGAGTTCCCCAACAATCACCTCGGCTATGCCATCACCTGGTTTGGGTTTGCCATTATCGCCCCCGTCATGCTTGGGTTCTGGCTGTGGGCCCAACGCCGCCGCAAGTAGGCTTGAGCACACGCCCCATGCTGCCTTGCGGTTCCGGCCCGCTTTGACTAGGTTGCACCAAATCTCGAAAGGCATTTGCGTTCGATGCAGTTTGTTTCTACGCGCGGCGAAGCGCCTGTGCTCGGGTTCTCCGATGCCGTGCTGGCCGGGCTCGCTTCCGACGGCGGGCTTTATGTCCCGCAAAGCTGGCCCCAGGTCACTCCCGCTGAAATAGCCGGTTTTGCCGGCAAGCCTTACCCCGAAGTGGCCTTCGACATCATCGCCCGGTTTGTGGGCGATGAAATTCCTGCCACCACCCTTAAGAGCATCATCGACGATGCCTATGCGGTGTTTCGCCATCCGTCCGTGGCACCGCTGATCGAACTCGAGCCGAACCACTTCGTGCTTGAACTGTTCCATGGCCCCACCCTGGCGTTCAAGGACGTGGCGATGCAGTTTCTCAGCCGGGTCATGGATCATATCCTCACCCAGCGGGGCCTGCGCGCCACCATTGTCGGCGCTACCTCGGGCGATACCGGCTCAGCCGCCATCGAGGCTTTCCGTGGGCGTGACACCACGGACATCTTCATCCTACATCCCCGGGGTCGCACCTCTCCGGTGCAGCGCCTGCAAATGACCACGGTGCTCGACGCCAATGTGCACAACATTGCGCTCGAGGGCACGTTTGATGACTGCCAGAACAGCGTCAAGGCGATGTTCAACAATCACCGCTTCCGCGACACTGTTCGGCTTTCCGGGGTCAACTCGATCAATTGGGGCCGGATCGTTGCGCAGATCGTTTATTATTTCACCGCAGCGGTGTCGCTGGGCAGCCCTCACCGGCCAGTCAGCTTCACTGTTCCGACCGGCAATTTCGGCGATATCTTTGCCGGCTACTGCGCCAAGGCGATGGGCCTGCCGATCGACACGCTGGTGATTGCCACGAACAGCAACGACATCCTGCGCCGCGCCTTGCAAACCGGTCGCTACCAGACCGAAGGGGTGGCACCCACCATCAGTCCTTCCATGGACATCCAGATTTCCTCCAATTTCGAGCGCCTGCTGTTTGAAGCCGCCGGGCGCGATGCTGGAGCCGTGGTGCAGATGATGCAGGGGCTCAGGCAATCGGGTGGCTTTAGCCTGCCCGAGGCTGCCCTTGCCGCGATCCGCGAAAACTTTGCCGTCGGCACCACCGACGAGGCTGCGACCAGCGCTACGATTGCTCAATCCTACAAGAGCTCAGGCTATCTCCTTGATCCGCACACGGCAGTAGGGGTCAATGTCGCGCGCCATCATGCAGGCTCCACCACGCCCATGATCACGCTGGCAACGGCCCATCCCGCCAAGTTCGCCGATGCAGTGGTGGCGGCGTCGGGCATCAAGCCCGCATTGCCGAGCTGGCTTTTTGATCTGCATAGCCGCGAGGAGCGGCTCACCGTGCTGCCCGATGATCAGCAGAAACTGGAAGCCTTAATCGCGGCGCGAACACGCGCTGGTTGAACACACCGCTGAAAGCGGTCGCACGACCGCAGCGGCCGGGAGGATTGCTTGAGCGTACAATCGACGACCCTCGACAATGGCATGGTGGTTCTGACCGACGACATGCCGCATCTGGAAAGTGCCTCGCTCGGCGTCTGGGTCAAGGCGGGGGCGCGCAGCGAGCGCAAGGCCGAGCACGGCATCTCCCATCTGCTCGAGCACATGGCGTTCAAGGGCACCAAGGGCCGCACGGCCCTGCAGATCGCCGAGGCGATCGAGAATGTCGGGGGCGATCTGAATGCCGCCACGTCCATCGAGCACACCGGCTATTTTGCGCGGGTGCTCAAGGACGACGTGGTGCTGGCCGCCGATATCCTCGCCGATATCCTGCAGAATTCCCAGTTCGACGCGGATGAACTGGCGCGTGAAAAGCAGGTGATCGTGCAGGAGATCGGCGCGGCCCGCGACAACCCCGACGATCACGTGTTTGACCTGTTTCAACAGGCGGCCTATCCCACCCAGCCCATCGGCCGCACCATTTTGGGAACAGCCGACTCGGTTCGGGATTTCACGCCCGATACCATCCGCAAATATATGACCCGCAATTATGTCGGCGATCACATGGTGATCGCGGCGGCCGGCAATGTGGATCATGAAGGACTGGTGGAGGTGGCGCGCCAGCGCTTTAGCGACCTCAAGCCCAATGGCGCTCCAGCGCCTCAACGCGCCGAGTACCATGGCGGCGAGGAGCGGTTGCTGTCCGACCACGAACAGGCCCATATTGTGCTGGGCTTTGAGGGCCGGGCATATAATTCCGATGGTTTTTACGCAGCCCAGGTGCTGGCCTCGATCCTGGGGGGCGGCATGAGCTCGCGCTTGTTCCAGGAAGTGCGCGAAAAGCGGGGCCTCTGCTATTCCGTTTACGCGTTCCATTGGGCTTTTGCCGATAGCGGGGTGTTCGGCGTCGCCGCCGCCACCGGCGAAGATGAAGTCGAAGACCTGGTGCCGGTCGTGCTCGACGAGTTGCGCCGGGCCACCGAGAGCATCACCAATGACGAGGTCATCCGGGTTCGCAACCAGATCAGGGCCGGCTTGTTGATGTCGCTGGAAAGCCCCTCGGCACGCGCCGGCCAATTGGCGCGCCAGCAGATCCTCTGGGGGCGTCCGATCCCCATGCAGGAAACGGTCGAGCGCATCAACCGCATCACGGCCCAACGCGTTCAGGAAGTGGCCGAGCAGTTGTTTACCCTTGGTACGCCCACGCTGGCCGGCATCGGTCCGGTTGGCAAGCTGGCTGAAGTTGGCGCCATCGGCGACATACTCAAGCGCTGAGCGGGCGTCATGCTCTGGCCCTGGTCATCACCGCTTCCGCTGATTGCCCTGCGCGGGCCGCGGGTGATGCTGCGCTTGCCCCAACAAGGGGACTATGACAGCTGGTATCAATTGCGCCGCACCAGCCGGGATTTCCTCAAGCCCTTTGAGCCACGCTGGACCGAAGCCGATCTGGCCCGCCGCGTGTTTGCCGGTCGGGTCAAGCGAGGGCGCGAGGAGGCCGAGCAGGGCACCGACTACTCGTTTTTCATTTTCCGCTCGGACGGCGACCGGCAAGTGCTGGTCGGCGGCATTACCCTGTCGAACATCCGTCGGCGGGCAGCGCAGTTCGTCACCCTCGGCTATTGGATGGGCCAGCAATGGGCCGGGCAGGGGCTGATGACCGAGGCGGTAGGGGTGACGCTCCCCTTCGTTTTCGATTCCCTTGATCTGCACCGCATTCACGCCGCCTTCCTGCCGGGCAACATGGCGTCCCGCCGCGTGCTCGAGAAAAACGGCTTTGTCGAAGAAGGCTTTGCCGAAAAGTATCTCCAGATCGATGGGCGTTGGGAAGACCATGTGCTGTTCGGCCTGCCCAAGGAGCGCTACGAAGCGCTGCGCTACGGGCAGCGCTGATTTCCACCGTTGCGCTACGGCCACATCCGCCAAAGCTTGTTCGCGCCGACTTTCCCGGTTACCACAGCTTCATGTCGCCTTGCGAGCCGTCGCCCTCCGATTCTAATCGCGCCGGATCACTGCCTTAATGCAGCCTAGCGCAGGATATAATCGCCCCTGATGCGTCACCTTATTGCTCTCGCGATCTGTCTTGCGTTCGCGCTCTTTGGCCTTGGCCCGGTTGCGGCCCTCGAGGTCATTACCGTTCCGCAGGACGTCAATGCCGTAAATCTTTCCGATGTCGTTACCCTGGAGCAGGGTAGCGAAGGGCGGGTGCAACTCTCCACCGCCCCGGGCGAGGATGGCATCATCCGCCGCATCGAAGTTCTTGCCAGCCAGCAAGGCACCGATCCCGATTGGGCGCTGCTCGCCTTGCGCAACGACAGCGACCAGCAGATCGAGCGGCTGCTCGTGGCGCCGTTTTTCCGCCTGCCGGGGTCAGGCGTGTTCCAGCCCGATCTGGGCAATGAGCGCATCACGGCGTTGACGCCCAGCGCCGGCATTCGCCCGGTCCGCTTGACGGACAGCGAGGCCGACGTTTTCGAGATCACCCTCGACCCGGGCGCCACCGTGACGCTGGTGGCGGAATTGGCAACCGGCGAATTGCCCGAGCTTTATCTCTGGGAGCCCAACGCCTACCGCGATTACGTGAACTCTTTCACGTTGTTCCGTGGCGTGGTGCTTGGCGTTGCGTCCCTTGCCGCGGTGTTCCTGACCATCATGTTCGTGGTCAAGGGCCGGGGCGTGTTTCCGGCGACGGCGGCTTTTGCCTGGGCAGTGCTGATCTACCTGCTGATCGACTTTGGCGTGCTCGGCCGGCTGCTGGGCCTTCCGGCAGGGGCCATGCAGCCGATCCGGGCGGCATCGGAGGCCGGCATCGCCACCACCCTGGCCGGGTTCCTGTTCATCTATCTCAACCTGCATCGCTGGCATCTGCGCTTCGTGCACCTGGCACTTGGCCTGGCGACCCTGTTCCTGGCGCTGTTTGCCTTCGCCTTTTTCCAGCCGGCGATTGCCGCCACCATTTCACGCCTGGTGCTGGCGCTGCTCGGCGTTTCCGGCTTCTTCCTGATCCTGCTGCTGGCGCTGCGGGGCTATGACCGCGCCGTGCTGCTGGTGCCGACCTGGATCATCATCATCGCCTGGATGTTCTATAGCTGGCTGGTGATTTCGGGGCAGGTTTCCAACGACGTTGCCCAGCCAGCCGTTGGCGGCGGCTTGGTGCTGGCGGTGATGCTGCTGGGGTTCACGGCCGTGCAGCACGCCTTTTCTGAAGGGCAGGTGTCGATCGGCACCCTTTCGGAAGTGGAACGGCGCGCCCTGGCATTGACCGGCTCGGGCGACTTCGTGTTCGACTGGAACATCGAGCGCGACCGCGTTTCGGTGTCCGACGAGCTGGCAACGCGCCTTGGCGAAAAGCGCGGCGCCCTGCGCGGCTCCATCAAGCGCTGGCTGGACCGCGTCCACCCCGAAGACCGCGACCGCTTCCGCACCGCCTTTGATACCCTGGTTGAACTGCGACGGGGAAAAGTTTCCGCCGATATGCGCATCGCCGGTCATGATGGCAATTACCGCGCCTTTCGCATGCGGGTCAAACCGGTGCTGGGCGGCGACGGGCAGGTCAACCGCATCGTCGGCACGCTGCAGGACGTCACCGAGGATCGTGCCGCCCGCGAGCGGCTCCTTCATGATGCTGTGCATGACAGTTTGACCGGCCTGCCCAATCGGCAATTGTTTCTGGATCGCCTGGAGCGAGCCCTTGAGCGGGGGCGGGCACCCAACGGCGTCAAGCCGGCGGTGTTCCTGATCGACATCGATCGCTTCATGGAACTCGAGGAGCGCATCGGTCACTCCGCCGCGGACTCCGTGCTGCTGGCGATATCGCGCCGCATCGCCCGGATCATGCGCCCGCTCGATACCGTGGCTCGCATCACCGGCGATCAGTTCGCGGTGGTACTTGCGGCTGAACAAACCGCCGGGCGCATCGCTGAAACGGCCGAACAGATCCGCAAGTCGCTCAAGGCGCCATTCAATTTCGGCGATCGCGATCTGACGCTTACCGCTTCCATCGGCATCACCATCTATGACAGCGAACCGGCTACCGCCACCGAGGTGCTGCGCGATGCCGAACTTGCCATGTACTATGCCAAGCGCCTGGGTGGCGACCGCATCGAGGCCTATCGCGCCTCGGCCCGCTCCATCTCCGCCTATAATCGCACCAGCGAGGAAGACCTCGAGCGCGGCATGAGGAATGGCGAGCTGCAGGTGCAGTTCCAGCCCATCATGGACATTCAATCGGGCAAGATCGCCGGCGCCGAAGCGCTGATGCGCTGGAACCACCCGACCCGCGGCGTGGTCGCGCCCGAAGAATTCATCACCTTGGCCGAACGCTCCGGCCAGATCGAGCGGCTGGGCCGCATCGCTTTCGAGCAGGCCGCCTACCATACCCGCGATTGGGTCACCTCGCTGGCCAATCTCCCCGAGGAGTTCTTTGTTTCGGTGAACCTTTCGCCCACCCAGTTGGCGACGGAAGCCTTGCTGAACGACATCCGCACCATCCTCGGCCAGAATGCCGGGATCGCCAATCACCTCAAGCTTGAATTGACCGAGTCCCAGGTGATGACCAACCCCGAGCACTCCGCTTTCGTGCTGGATGCGCTGCACAAGCTGGGAATTGGTCTGGCGCTCGATGACTTCGGCACCGGCCATTCATCGCTCGGGTATTTGCACCGCTTCCCGTTCGACACCATCAAGATCCCGCCCGATTTCGTGCAGATCAGCGCGGTCAATGGCGCTGGCCATACCCAGGGCCCGATCATACGGGCGATCATTGCCCTCGCCAACGATCTCAATCTTGCGGTGATTGCCGAGGGCGTGGAAACGCAGCCCGAGCTGGAGCGGCTACGCGAGCACAATTGCCGTCTGGCTCAAGGTTTCGCCTTTGGCGCCGCCATGAGCGCCAGCGAGTTCACCAAGCACCTGACGGCACAGCTCGCCCGCTAGGCGAGCAGCTTACGCGTGGCCGGCTTCTGAGCTCAGATTGGCGAGGCTCGCATGCATGCTCGCCAGCGCCGCCTCGTAGCGATCTTCCACAGGTGTCTCGAACACCAGGTGATGGGCGAACGGCACGGTGAGCCAGCCATTATTGCCGATCTCGCTTTCCAGCTGGCCGGCACCCCAGCCACAGCAGCCCAGCGCAAACAGCGCTGATTTTGGCGCCGGGCCAAAAGCCATGGCGCGGAGGATGTCGAGCGTCGCGGTCAGGCATACGCCTTCGGTGACGGGATAAGTATTGCCGCTCTTGTAGTCGGCCGAATGCAGCACGAAGCCGCGCCCTTTTTCCACGGGACCGCCGCGCATCACCGCCCGTTCCCGGATTGTGTCGGGCAAGCGGATGACCGCATCGGGATCACCCAGGTCCAACTCGTCCAGGATGTCGGCGAACCGCATCTCGCCAATGCGCTGGTTTACCACCAGGCCCATGGCGCCCTCGTCGCTGTGACCCACCAGCAGAATGACGCTTTTGGCAAAGCGTTCATCTGCCATATCGGGCATGGCCACCAGCATTTGTCCTTCAAGCGATGTCATGGGCAGATAATAAGCATTCCATTCGCCACTGCCAAGTTGCCCGCCTAGCACTTTGCCGGCGCCGCCATCACGAAGCCCTGATGAGCCGTCAGCTTTTTCTTCACTTCAACCTGCGTTAATGCCCATCCATGCGCCACCTCAAGCTCCTTGCCCTCCTTCCGCTACTGTCTGCGCCTGCCTGGGCGGCCGAAACGGCCTGGCAGGAGGTTGCGCCGGGCGTCAAGCTTCGGCTGATCAGCACCGGTGAGCGGCAGCCCGATGGCACGGCCATGCTGGGGCTGGAGCTCGACATGCCGGCGGCCACCAAGACCTATTGGCGTGTCCCGGGTGATACCGGCCTGCCCACCAGGCTGGATTGGACCGGCTCGACGGGCGTGGAAGGGCACCAGATCCTCTGGCCCTATCCGACGCGCTCCCAAACCGGTGACTACCTGGACTATGTGTATTTCGGCCCCACCATTCTCCCCATCGAAGTTGCCTTGAAGGGGGAGGCGCCGGTTGCCCGGGTTTCCGCCACGCTGGGCATCTGTTCCGATATCTGCATGCCAGCACAGGCAAGCTTCAGCCTTGATCTGGGTGACAACCGGCCCGACCGCGCCAATGGCCTGCGCATCCGGCAGGCGCTGGCCACAACGCCTGCCGCCTGGGACGGCAAGGCCGACGCGTTTGCGCGCCTGGAGTTTCAGGCGGACAGCGACGCCCTTTGGGTGTGGATTGCTGATCCCTCCATCGATCCAACGTCCCTGATCGCCGCCACCGCTTCGGGTGAACCGCACTTCGGCACGCCGCTGAAGGGACCTGAACCAGGCCTGTTCCTGCTTCCTGTTCTTGGCACCCACGCCGCCGATCTGCGCGAGCAGGCGGTGCAACTCACCTTCATGACCGAGCGCGGCGCCTATATGGTTACCCAAACCATGGAACCCGCCAGGGCGCCATAGATACCGCCTTAGTGGGGCTTCGCCCTTGTATGCCAAACCAAAGCCGCATATCCCCGTCAGGAAAGCCGCCGAACGGCCGCGTTCCGGCCCGCTATGGAGCAGAAACAGCAATGATCAAGACTGGCGATGCGCTTCCCTCGATCCCGGTAAAGCTCGTGGGCGCGGAGGGCAGCACCGACGTCACCAGCGATGCCGTGCTCGGCACCGGCACGGTGGTGTTGTTCACAGTGCCCGGCGCCTTCACGCCGACCTGCCATGTCAATCATCTGCCCGGGTTTGTCGCCAACCAAAGCAAGTTGCGTGCCCTGGGGGTGGATCGGATCGTTTGCGCAGCGGTCAACGACCATCATGTGATGAAGGCCTGGGCCGAGGCCTCGGGGGCGCTCGACCAGATCGATTTTCTGGCCGACGGCAATGGCGCGCTGGCCGATGCGCTCGGGCTGAGCAAGGATTTTTCCGCCGCCGGCATGGGCAAGCGGTTCATCCGTGCGGCCATGGTGATCCGCAACGGCACGGTCGAGATCGTGGCGCCCGAGGAAGGTCCTGGGGTCAATGCCAGCGGCGCGCCGGCCATCATCATGGCTCTTGAAGCGGCCAATACCCCGTCCACGCTGTAGGAGTTTTCGCCATGCGCAATTTTCCCCTGGTCGATCCAGGCAAGTTCGGGCTGCGTATAGCTGCCGCGGGTGGGCTGGTGTCCATGCTTTCGGCGTGCTCCATGGGCGGGTTGATGGGCGGCGGGCAGGCGACGGAGCAGAACCTTCAGAACGCCACCGCGAGCCCTGCGGCCATTGCCGCAGCGCAAACCAGTGCCTTGCCGGCCATCGCCACCGAATGCCCGCCGATCAAGGTGCGGCCCGGCGGCGAGGCCATGTATTACTACGGCGGTGGCCGGGTAGGCGACGCGCGCTCGCTGCAATACCAGGGCGTGATCGAGGAAACCTCCCGCAATTGCGTGGTGTCGAACGGCCTCATCACGGTGCAGATGGGCGTGGTCGGCCGCGTGCTGCTGGGACCTGCTGGCGACCAGAAGTCGGTGACGGCGCCGATCCGCTTTGCCGTGGAACGCAACGGCCAGGCGGTGTTTTCGGAAAAATACTCCATTCCCGTCGAACTCACCCCGCCGGCGCAATCGGCCGAGTTCGTCAAGGTGGTCGACAATGTCGCCATTCCCTATCTGGGCGGCGAAGAAATCACCATTTGGGTGGGGTTCGATACCCGCGGCTAACCCGCTGATGTTCTGCCCGGGGCGGCTTCGGCTTCTTTAAGGTGTGCCAAAACGCCGCCCGGGCGTGATGCCGCTGCGGTTGCTGCGTCATGGGGCGAGGTCCGTCCCGGTGCCGGTCGTCCGGCGGTGAAATGAGGTGGAACACACCTCGCCCCATGTTGGCCGGGGACTCTGTGGCGATGAACCGTCCTCGGCATAGGCCCGTGCCGACTGATGAGCACACCGTGCCCGGACCCGGGGCGAGATCGGGCCAGATCATCCATCACCCAAGGAGGGGGAGCGACCTCCACCTCACCCGGCATTCC
>JAQGKH010000335.1 GCA_028290225.1 Devosia sp.
ATGCGGCAGCGCCACGCCCATGATGGTTTCGTTGAGAATCACCACGAAGGCCGACACCAGCAGCAGGTTGATCACCAGCCGGTTGTCGGCGCTCAGCCCCGCCGGTTTCGGAGCAGTTTCAGGCACCGCATCGAAATCGGAAGCATCGCTGGACATGAATGGAGTGCCTTTCAAGCAGGGTGAGGCTGCGCGACAGCCAAGGGGACCAAGCCTTGACGATCCCACCAGCATCTTTGCGACATTGCTGCCGCAATCGGGCGGCTCGACGCTTCGGCACCGGGCCGCTTGGTGTAGTTGGCACGGGCGCGGCCGTCCACCATTTGCAGCGCAGGGCAGTCTTGCGGTTGGGTCGATCACGCCTATTTTTCTGCGGCGGGCCTGATGTCGCCAAGCCAATTTGTTCTTGTTTTGTTCCAGTGCGGTTGTTATGTAACGAGAACGCTGCGGCGCTCCCGATTCGAGCTTGGCGGCGGCAAGGAGATGCCCGTATGGCCCTTTATCAAGCGCCGTCCTTTGAAGCCCTCGAAAAGCTCAGCCGCAGCCGCGATGCCGACCTGGCGCGGCGCGAACTGGTTGACCCCAGCCGCAATCGCGGCCGCGGCGCGCAATCCAATCGCAGCGGCCGCTTCGAGCGGCAGGTGCGGGAAAGCTTCGATGATGGCTGGAACAGCGTCGAAACGCTGCCGCAGTTCGAAACCGTCGAGCATAGCGAGCGCGCCAAGACCATCATCACCAGCAATGACAGCCCCGATATCAGCTTTGATCGCTCGATCAATGCTTATCGCGGCTGCGAGCATGGCTGCTCCTATTGCTTTGCGCGCCCCAGCCACGCTTTTCTGGGCCATTCGGCCGGGCTGGAGTTCGAACGCGACATCTATGTCAAGACCAATGCGGTGGAAGCCCTGCGCGCCGAACTGGGCGCCAGGAATTACCGGGTCAAGCCGGTGGCCATGGGCACCAATACCGACCCCTATCAACCGGCCGAGCGCAAGCACAAGCTGACGCGCGGCATTCTTGAGGTGATGCTGGAAACGCGCCACCCGGTGACCGTTCTCACCAAATCCGCCCTGCTGATCCGCGATCTCGACCTGCTGACCGAACTGGCCAAGCTGCGGCTGGTGAAGGTGGGCATTTCGGTAACCTCGATGGATCACAAGCTCAGCCGCAAGATGGAGCCGCGCGCCTCCTCCCCGGCCCGGCGGCTGGAAGCCATCCGGCTTTTGTCCGAAGCGGGCATTCCCGTTTCGGTGCTGGCCGCCCCGATGATCCCCGCGATCAACGACATGGAACTCGAGCGCATCCTTGATGCCGCCGCGGCGCAGGGCGCCAAGAGTGCCTCCATGATCCTGCTGCGCCTGCCCGGCGAAGTGCGCGACATCTTTCGGGAATGGCTGTTGCGCCATTTCCCCGATCGGGTGCGCCATGTGCTCTCGCTGGTGCGTGAAACGCGCGGCGGCAAGGATTACGATTCGCGCTGGGGCACCCGCATGACCGGGGAAGGCCCTTATGCCACCCTGCTCAGCCAGCGCTTCGACAAGGCCCGCGAGCGCTATGGGCTCGATGCCAAGCTGCCCGGCCTGCGCAGCGACCTGTTCATCGCGCCCAAGCTCGAAGACCGGCAGATGAGCCTGTTCTAGGCTCAGTCGGGTATGCGACGCGGCATCGGGTTGACGGGCGAGTCCCGTCTCGCGATGCTGGGGAATGCTGATCGAATCACCCCTCCAGCTTGAACCCGATTATTCCCACGAGCTTGCCGCGCAGGCCCGGGGGGCGCGCGTGGTGGCGGGCGTCGACGAGGCGGGGCGCGGGCCGCTGGCCGGCCCGGTGGTGGTTGCCGCCGTGGTGCTGGACCCCGCCCGCATCCCCGCCGGCCTCAACGATTCCAAGAAGCTTACCGAAGAGGTGCGCGAAACCCTGTTCGCGCAGATCATAGCTTCGGCCCGCGTGTCGGTCGTCCTGGCCCCGCCCTCCATCATCGCCACCCGCAATATTCGCGGCGCCACCCTTTGGGCCATGGCGCAGGCGGTGCATGGGCTGTGCGTGCCCGCCGATCGGGTGCTGGTCGACGGGCGCGACGTGCCCATGGGCCTGCCCTGCGAGGGCATTGCGCTGGTGGGCGGCGACGGGCGCAGTGTGTCGATCGCCGCCGCCTCCATTGTCGCCAAGGTCACGCGTGACCGGATGTGCCGGATCATGCATTGCGACGCCCCTCATTTCGGCTTTGGCAGCCACAAGGGCTATTCCACGCCCCAGCATATGCGCGCGCTCAGGGATCATGGTCCCTGCCGCCACCATCGCGAGGATTTCGCACCGGTGGCCGAAGCGCGCCAGCGGCTGGCCGGCATGGCTGTCCCGGTACTGCTCGCCTCTTAACTCGCTGCTAACCCCTTGGACACGCTCCCTTAACCCTGACGCGCTACAACAGGCTTGTTAGTACTGCGTTAGGGTTAAGTGTATGTTGCGTACCGCGCGTCGGGCCGAGCCGGCCTTTGCGGAGGAGGCACGGCGCCTCCCCATCGACACCATTCTGGTGGGCGATTGCATTGACCACATGAACAGCCTGCCGGCGGGGTCGGTGGATCTGGTGTTTGCCGATCCACCCTATAACCTGCAGCTGGAAGCGGGGCTCACCCGCCCCGATCAAAGCCGCGTCGATGCGGTGGACGATGACTGGGACAAGTTCGACAGCTTTGCCCATTATGACCGCTTCACCCGCGCCTGGCTCGCTGCCGCGCGCCGGGTGCTCAAGCCCGATGGAGCCCTTTGGGTCATCGGCTCCTATCACAACATCTTTCGCGTGGGCGCGGCGCTGCAGGATCTGGATTTCTGGATGCTCAACGACGTGATCTGGCGCAAGGCCAATCCGATGCCGAACTTTCGGGGCACCCGGTTCACCAATGCTCACGAAACCTTGATCTGGGCGGCGCGCGGCCAGAAAAGCCGAGTGACCTTCAATTACGAAGCGCTCAAGCTGGCCAATGACGACACCCAGATGCGCTCCGATTGGCTGTTCCCGCTTTGCACGGGCAATGAACGGCTCAAGGGCGAGGACGAGGGCAAGGTGCATCCCACCCAAAAGCCCGAGGCCCTGCTGTTCCGCATCCTCAATGCCACGACCAAGCCGGGCGATATCGTGCTGGATCCGTTTTTCGGCACCGGCACCACGGGCGCCGTGGCGCGCAAATTGGGGCGCCATTTCATTGGCATCGAGCGCGAAGAAATCTATGTGGCAGCGGCCCGTAGCCGCATTGCGGCCATCCGGCCGGGGGTGTTCGAGGCGCTTCAGTCGGTCACGCCCAAGCGCAAGGAAACCCGCATTCCGTTCGGCTCGCTGGTGGAGCAAGGAATGATTGAACCAGGCACGCAACTTTTCGACTTAACGAAACGTTACTACGCCATGGTTCGTGCAGACGGCTCGCTCGTCTCGGGTTCTCATCAAGGCTCCATCCACAAGGTGGGCGCGCTGGTGCAGG